>CAZCXQ010000085.1:0-7946 GCA_964502655.1 uncultured Sphingorhabdus sp. | reverse complement strand
TCAACATTCCGCCTGAGCTGATGCACCAGCATGTGCCCGCACTCATTCTCCAGCCGCTTGTTGAAAATGCCATCAAATATGGCGTGTCGCGGGCAACACGGCCGGTCTCCATTACGATCAGCGCGGATCGCCGCGATGATAATCTGATCCTAAGTGTCATTGATGACGGAGAGGCTGTTGACGCCGCACATATCGGCGGAAATGGCATTGGCCTTGCCAATGTGCGCGACAGGCTGGAGGCGCGATATAAGTCCGCGGCACGGCTCGATACACAATCTGTCAAAGGCGGCGGGTTCATCGCGATACTCACTTTGCCTTTGAGCCACAGGATTGCGGCATGAAGCGGCTGCGCACCTTGGTTGTCGACGATGAACCTTTGGCCATTGAACGGCTGGAAACCCTTTGCGCGGATCATCCAGTCATCGAGGTCGTCGGAACAGCGAATGATGGCGTAGAGGCGCTGCGCATTGCACAACAGCTCACGCCGGACCTGATTTTCCTCGATATTGGTATGCCTAAAATGGACGGCATCAACGCCGCGCGGGCATTGGGCCTGATGCACAAAAAACCGGCCATCATTTTGATTACGGCGTACGATAATTTTGCGGTCGAAGCCTTTGACCTTGATGTCGTCGATTATGTTTTAAAGCCGGTGTCGAGCGAGCGGCTGGGCCGCGCCATTGCGCGTGCGGCCGGCACACAAGACGCCGAGACCAGCCCTGCCAACACCACGCCGAAATCCGACGGCCGTTATGCGCATGAATTTTGGGTATCCCATCGCGCCGAACTCATCCGCATTGCCGCAATGGATATTGAACGGATTGAGGCCGAGCGCGATTATATGCGGCTGCATACTGGCGGGCGAAGTTATTTGCTGCACCAGACAATCTCGACGCTGGAACAACGGCTGGACCCCGACCAATTCCAACGCATCCACCGCAGCCATATCGTGCGCCGGGACCTGATTACCGGACTGCGCCATGAAGGCGGCGGTGTGTGGCACGCGTTGCTGGGTGAAGACCTGTCGATGCGCATTGGGCGCAAATATCTGGCAGAGGTCAAACGGCTCGCAGGCAAATAGCAAGCTATGCCTTAGCTTGCGGGAGCCAGCCAAATAGGGCGAGGGTTGCAGGCGGACCGACACCGGAAGCTGGGGAGCATGAAGAAAGCCCGACCTGCGATTCGGGAATTAGCGCGACTATATTGCGCGCGCATGACGCTTTCGATTAAGCGCAAAGGCAGTCGATATTTCGACCAGCGTTGCGGCAAACGACCCAATTGGACCCACCAACGCACCCATGCGCCGGTTCGTCAGGCGACCGGGATTGTTTAGATCAGACCCGCAAGCGGGCTGGACGGATCAGCATACATGCGCCGTCCCATACGGCCCGCCAGATAGGCCATACGTCCTGACTGGACGGCCAGCTTCATCGCTGTCGCCATCGCAACGGGGTCTTTGGCTTCCGCGATAGCCGTGTTCATCAACACACCATCGCAGCCCAATTCCATGGCTACGGCCGCGTCAGACGCCGTCCCGACGCCTGCGTCGACCAGCACGGGAACTTTCGCGCCCTCGACAATCAAGCGGATTGTAACGCGGTTTTGAATGCCAAGCCCCGAACCAATCGGCGCGCCCAATGGCATCACCGCGACTGCGCCGGCATCCTCAAGCTGCTTGGCGGCGATGGGGTCGTCGACACAATAGACCATTGGCAGGAACCCGTCCTTGGCCAATATTTCGGTCGCCTTCAATGTTTCGCGCATATCGGGGTAAAGCGTTTTCGCTTCACCGAGCACTTCAAGCTTTACCAAGTCCCAGCCACCGGCCTCACGTGCCAGACGCAGCGTGCGTATCGCGTCGTCTGCGGTAAAGCAGCCTGCGGTGTTCGGCAGATAGGTGTATTTCTTCGGATCAATATAATCGGTCAACATCGGCGCTTTTGGGTCCGACACATTTACGCGGCGCACGGCAACGGTGATGATTTCTGCGCCCGATGCCACCAACGCAGCGGCATTTTGTTCGAAGTCCTTATATTTGCCGGTCCCGACGATTAGCCGCGAAGTGAAATGGCGACCAGCGACGGACCAGCTATCGTCTTGCCCGCCGCCTACGAAATGGACGATTTCCAACACATCACCGTCGGCCAAGTGGACATTTTCCAATGTAGAACGCGGCACGATTTCCAGATTGCGCTCGACCGCGACCTTGGTCGGATCCAGCCCAATATCGCGGACAAGGTCGGCGACGGTTGCCCCTGCCCGAAATTGCCGCGGATCGCCATTCAGCGTGAGGGAGATAGAATCGGTGGTAAGGGAAGAGGTCATTTCATCTCGCTATTTTTATCGACGCGCATATAGTGCCGGAACGATGCGGTTCGCAACCGCTGCTTTGACAATATCAGGGGACGTCCTTTGGCGGATAAGCCGATAATCTTTGTTCTGAATGGACCAAATCTCAATTTGCTTGGAACAAGAGAGCCGGAAATTTACGGCACAGATACGCTTGATGACATTGCCGGACATCTGGATGACCGCGCGCGGGCAGCCGGCGCGTCTATCGACTTTCGCCAGTCAAATCATGAAGGGCATTTGGTCGATTGGCTGCAAGAGGCACAAGCCGTTGGCGCCAAGGCGGTTTTGTTGAACGCCGCAGGATACACCCACACCTCTGTCGCGATCCTTGATGCCATAAAGGCCATCAATGTTCCAGTTTTTGAGGTGCATTTGTCCGATCCGCACAAACGCGAAGCATTCCGGCATTTAAGCTATGTTAGCATGGGCGCTAAAGCTGTGTTTGCAGGTCATGGCGCAAAGTCGTACGAACTCGCCCTAGACGCGGCGTTGCAAGTTTGACATTAGGCGCATCATTGCAAGTTTAGGGGCCAAGGAGTTTTAAATGGCGGCGAAAACAGGAAATAGTGGCAGCATGCAGGTGGATACGGACCTTGTCCGCGAACTGGCGGCCATGTTGAACGACACAGGTCTCAGCGAAATTGAGGTTGAGGACGGCGAGCGCAAAATTCGTGTGTCGCGCACCATGACTGCGGTTGCAGCGCCTGTGGCAGCAGCGCCCGTTGCGGTTGCGGCGCCCACTGTTGCTGCGGCCCATGAAGCCCCAAGCGCGCCAGCGACCGCAGCAAACGCCTTGAAATCACCGATGGTGGGCACCGCCTATCTAACGCCTGAGCCCGATGCCGCGCCGTTCATTAGCGTTGGTCAGCAAGTGAAGGCAGGCGACACCGTCCTGATCATTGAGGCGATGAAGGTCATGAACCCGATCATCGCGCCAAATGCCGGAACGGTTACCGCGATTTACGTGGAAAGCGGACAACCTGTCGAATTTGACCAGCCATTGCTGGTGATTGCTTAACCTATGGCGATCGAAAAAATCCTTATCGCCAACCGCGGCGAGATCGCGCTGCGCATTCACCGTGCGGCGCATGAAATGGGGATCAAGACCGTTGCCGTGCATTCGACGGCAGATGCCGACGCCATGCATGTGCGCCTCGCCGACGAAGCCATTTGCATCGGACCGCCATCTGCAACCGACAGCTATTTGAATATTCCGGCGATTATTTCGGCCGCGGAAATCAGCCATGCTGATGCCATCCACCCCGGCTACGGCTTTCTGTCGGAAAACGCGCAATTTGCGGAAATCGTTGAGAGCCACAACATCAAATGGATTGGCCCCAAGCCCGAACATATCCGCACGATGGGTGACAAGGTTGAAGCCAAGCGTTCGGCAGGCGCATTGGGTTTGCCGCTTGTGCCCGGCTCTGACGGCGCAATTGAAGATGTCGCCGAAGCCAAAGCAATTGCCCGCGAAATCGGATATCCGGTAATCATCAAGGCTGCGTCGGGTGGCGGTGGCCGCGGCATGAAGGTCGTCAACAGCGAAGAAGAGCTTGAGGCCCAGATGCAGCAAGCAGGGTCCGAAGCAAAAGCCGCCTTTGGCGATGCGACGGTCTACCTCGAAAAATATCTCGGCAACCCGCGCCACATCGAATTCCAGATTTTTGGCGATGGCAACGGGAATGCCGTCCATTTGGGCGAACGCGATTGTTCGCTACAGCGGCGGCACCAAAAAGTTCTCGAAGAAGCGCCGTCGCCCGTTCTTGCGACCGCAGAACGTGATCGCATGGGTAATATCTGTGCCAAGGCTATGGCTGACATGGGCTATCGCGGTGCGGGTACCATCGAGTTTCTGTGGGAAAATGGTGAATTCTATTTCATCGAAATGAACACCCGGCTTCAGGTTGAGCACCCGGTCACCGAAATGATTACCGGCATCGACCTCGTCCGCGAACAAATCCGCGTCGCCGAAGGAAAGCCGCTTTCGTTCACACAAGAAGACGTGACCTTCACAGGCCACGCCGTCGAGTGCCGGATTAACGCCGAAGACCCGCAAACCTTCATGCCGTCACCCGGAACCGTGTCATGGTATCACCCACCCGGCGGTCTTTATGTCCGCGTCGATAGCGGCCTGTATCATGGGTATAAAGTTCCGCCATATTATGACAGCATGATCGCCAAGTTGATCGTCTATGGCCAGACGCGCGAGGGCTGCCTGATGCGGCTTCGCCGTGCGCTTGGCGAATTCGTGATTGAAGGCATGAAGACGACCATTCCGCTGCATCAACGTTTGTTGGAAGAGCCCGATTTCCAAAATGGAAATTATACGATCAAATGGCTTGAAGAGTGGCTGGCGAAAGACGCGACATAAGCTTCTCCCGCCGGGAGGTGGCTTTTGGTCTGGCGGCACTGCCGCTGGCCAGCTGTGTTCCGGTTGGTCCCGACCGCGATGTGTCGTTCATCCCCGCAAATGCCGCCGCGCGGATTAAAGCTGACGATCCCAAGCGCCTGATCGAGTTGGTCACACTCGACCCTGCGATCAAGCTTGATATGCGTTATGCGACCGCCAACAATTTCACTGGGCGCGTGCTATACGACGAAGCGCGTGCCTTTTTGGCCGCCCCTGCCGCCCAAGCGGTCGCCCGCGCCAGCAAAGCAGCCCAGGCCGATGGCTTTGGCCTGACAATTTACGACGCCTATCGCCCGTGGCGGATAACCAAAAAATTATGGGATGCAACGCCGGTCGGGCCCAAGAAAGAATATGTGGCCAACCCCAAACGCGGGTCCAAACATAATCGGGGCTGTGCCGTCGATTTGACTTTGCATGACCTGCGCACCGGACAGCTGGTCGAGATGCCGACCGAGTTCGATGATTTTTCGGAAAAAGCTCATCGCGATTATATGGGGGCCACCCCGGCAGCCTTGGCCAACCGTGCCCGCTTACAAGGCTATTTGGAAACCGAGGGGTTTGTCGGCCTTTCCAACGAATGGTGGCATTTCGATTTCACCGGCTGGGAACAGTTCCCCGTCATGGACATACCATTTAACAAAATCGTGTAACGAGGCCGTTCATTAAAACGCTTTCTTTCATGAACATGTATAAGCAGTTCAGCTTCGCTTCAGTTGAATGCGTGCAGTAAGACCCCGACGCAGAAGCATGGGGCCTCTGCCATGGGAACATGCCATGAAAAAATTACGCCTGATGACTTTGTTCACTGCGACCGCGCTTTCGCCGGTTTCAGCCTTTGCCGCCGACATCGTTCCGACGTCAACCAACATCCCGTCCGCATTTGACGGCGCAGCCGGATTCCAACGCGAGGACCGCAGAGCCGAGCGTCAAGCGGCACGTGCCGAGCGGACACCGGAGCAACGCGAAGAGCGCCGCGCAGAACGCCCACGAAACCGACCTGAACGCGCTCAAAGTGCCCAAACAGCTCAGGCCCAGACGCAGGCTCCGGCACCGCAGCCCGAGGCCAATCGCCAACAGCGCCAGCCCGGCGTCGTGCGCACCGAGCGCCGCGAGGCAAGCCAGGAGGGACGTTATTATGACCGCAACCGCGATGGCAATCTGGATCACCGGTGGGACCAAAACCGTGACGGAAATCTAGACCGCAACTGGGATCGTGACCGCGATGGGCGTTTGGACCGTCGGCTTGACCGCAATGATGATGAGCGCATTGACCGTCGCTATGATCAAAACCGCAATGGCCAACTTGACCGCCGCGTCGATCGCAACAACGACAACCGTTTAGACCGGTCGCGTGGCAATGATCGTTGGACCAACAATTGGCGCAACGACCGGCGTTATGATTGGCGCAGCCACCGGCAAAGCAACAGCAGCTATTATCGTCCCGGGCGCTATTACGCGCCTTACCGCGGTCATAGCTACAGCCGCATCTCGATCGGATTCTCGCTCGGGTCTGGATATTACGGACCACGTTATTGGATCAACGATCCATGGGAATATCGTCTGCCCGCAGCATATGGCACCTACCGTTGGGTGCGCTATTATGACGATGTGTTATTGGTCGATATCCGCAACGGACGGGTCGTAGACGTCATCCGGGATTTTTTCTGGTAAGCAGCAATTTTAAAGCCCGGGCCATTCCAGTCCGGGCTTTTTTGCTTGTAACATTGCCTTAAGCTGACCAAGCTCCCGTGCATAAACATGGGAGAGGTTTTTTGATGTTCCGTAAGATATTACTCGCTGGCGCAGCTTTATGTGTTTCAGCCCCTTCATTGGCAGCAACTCAAGCAATCATTGTCGGCAATCTGGTGCCCGATGCGGCCACTGGCCCAACTGGCCCAGCGGTTATCTTGGTCGAAGACGGACGCATTAAAAATATCGCCAAAGGCACAGCCAATCCGTTTCAGGCGGATAGGGTGGTCGACCTTTCAACCAAAACATTGGTTCCCGGCCTCATCGACCTTCACGTCCATTTGACCGGCGACCCCGGCGATGATTTCCGCGACGAAGCGGTCAATCCTGATGAATGGGGCGTCGTCATGGGCGTGAAAAACGCAGCATTGACCGTCAAAGCAGGTTTCACGACGGTGCGCGAAGCCGGTTCTGCGCAAAATACTGCTTTTGTCCTGCGCCGTGGTACCGCGGAAGGGCGTATTGTTGGCCCGCGCATTGTCGCTGCTGGTCCAGCTTTGTCGATCGTCGGCGGGCATGGCGATGTCACTGGCTTCCGCAGCGACGTTTTGGCCGCGCTGGATTCCGGTTTCACCTGCACTGGCCCCGTCGAATGCGCCGAAAAGGTCCGCAAGTCGTCAAAGGCGGGCGCCGATGTCATCAAAATCACCGCGACCGGCGGCGTATTGTCGCAACAGGGCAGAGGACTGGAAGCGCATTTCACCAATGAGGAAATGGTCTCGATTGCCAACACCGCGCATTCACTAGGCCTGAAGGTCATGGCGCACGCCCATGGCGCCCGGGGCATTGAGGCAGCGGCTGCAGCCGGCATTGATTCCATCGAACATGGCACATTTGCGGATGAAGCCGCTTTGAAGGTAATGAAGGCCAAGGGCACGGCATTGGTCCCGACATTGATGGCACTGGAGGGCGTGCGCGCCCGCCTTGGCAAAGGGATTTACACGCCGACTGTTGAGGTCAAGGCCAAGCAGGCGCTCGAATTTGCAGGGCGTCAGGTGAAGCTGGCAAAGGCAATGGGCGTTACTGTCGCCTTTGGAACCGATGCTGGCGTCTTTGAACATGGCAGCAATGCCGGTGAGTTTGCTTTGCTGGTAAATGCGGGCATGACCCCGACCGAGGCACTGGCCAGTGCAACGACGGTTGCGGCCAAAACGCTCGGACTAGAAAATGAAATCGGCCGGATCGCCGTGGGATATTCCGCCGACATGGTCGCCGTAAATGAAAATCCGCTGACCAACATCCGCACGCTCGAAAAGGCGGAGTGGGTGATGGTAAGAGGACGTATCGTTCCGTGATTCGGTGATAAAATGCAGACTGATACGCCACCCCAAGAGTTCGATTCCAATAACGACCCGGCAAAGCTGTCGCGGATTGGTTCGCATGTCACAAAGCGGCTGAATGCCAATCCGCTTGTCCAACAGGTCGATCACCCTGA
>CAZCXQ010000084.1:0-8178 GCA_964502655.1 uncultured Sphingorhabdus sp. | reverse complement strand
ATTTGGCGTCGCCCAAATGCATGTCTTCGGCAAGTTTCGCGAATTGGGACAGCATGGCGTCATCAAGATGGGTTTTCGACACATCAAAGCGCAATCCGGACTGCTCTATGGTCATTTTGGCAACGCGGTCGGGGTCTAACGCAAACAGCTCAACCAGCGATTTTTCTTGCTGTTTTTCAAGCCCAGCCCAACTGTGATCCGTCATCATATACCCTTTATCAATCGTGCGAATGTCGCCTGTGAATCTCGACGCTGGCAAATAGCGCGTCTACGCGATAAAAGGCCAGCCAATCCGTCATAAGACGACATTAATTTGCGAGATTATGTGACTTCACCCACCGACAAGACGGACGATGCGAACGTGACCGCACATCCGCAACGCGCAGCGTCCCCTTCCGAATGGCGCGAATTTGGCGGCTTCCTTTTGAAGTTGGCGGTATTCGTGTTCATTCTGCGCAGCTTCATCGTCTCGCCGTTCAATATTCCTTCGGAATCGATGCAGCCCCGCTTGCTCATCGGTGATTATCTGTTGGTTGCAAAATGGCCGTATGGCTATTCCAAATATAGCCTGCCCTTTTCTCTACCCCTCATTCCCGGGCGGATATTCGCCAGCGAGCCAAAGCGCGGCGATGTTGTGGTGTTCAAGGCACCCATGTCGAACGGCACAGATTATATTAAGCGCGTGATTGGCCTTCCCGGCGACGTCATCCAAATGCGCGATGGCATTTTGGAGATTAACGGTGTCGCGGTCAAAAAAGAACGCATTGCCGATCTTGTCATTCCGGTAACGCAAAATATGCGCGACACCGCTGAAATGGACCGCAACCCCTTCCCGTGCTGGCGCCCCGATATGGAAGAAGCCAGCCCGCATGGTGGAACGCAATGCCGGTATCCGCGCTTTCGCGAGACTTTGCCCGAGGGCAAGACTTACGAAATCCTCGACCTCGCCAACGGACTAGAAGGCGACAATACCGAAGCCTTTGTTGTTGGCGAAAAGGACGTGTTCCTGATGGGTGACAACCGCGACCGCAGCGCGGACAGCCGCTGGACACCGATCGATAAGCCCGGAGCCATCGGTATCGTGCCACAAGAAAATCTCGTCGGGCGCGCGCTGGTGTCGGTATTTTCGACCGATGGATCGTCACATTGGCTGCTACCATGGACATGGTTTACCGCTGCGCGTCCTGACCGTATTGGACAAGGGTTTTGACCAACAGCGATAAAGACAACTGGCTGAAGGCATTAATGCCCAAGCCGCCGTCGGATCTGGCCTTATATCACCGCGCGCTGACGCATGGCAGCACCGGACAGGCTGACTATCAACGGCTTGAATTTCTGGGTGACCGGATATTGGGTCTGGTCATCGCGGATATGTTGTATCACCGATATGCCGAGGAAGCCGAAGGTCGCTTGTCGCACCGGCTGAACGCGTTGGTATCGGGCCTGACATGTGCAGATATCGCCCGACAGGTCGGGGTTCCGGCCCAACTGCGGCTTGGCAAACAAGCGCGCGACGACGGCGCGCAGCAAAGCGACAATGTACTTGGTGACGTCATGGAGGCGCTGATTGGTGCGCTCTATTTAGACCACGGCATTGACGCCGCGCGCGTTTTTATCGAGCGCCTATGGGGTCCGTTGATTGAAACCGCCAATGGTGCGCCAAAGCATCCCAAATCCGCGCTTCAGGAATGGTGTGCCGCGCATGGCCGCAAGGTTCCCGAATATGTAATAACGAAAAAAGAAGGCCCTCCCCACGCTATGACATTTGAAATTACCGTCACCGTAAAAGGTTTTGACCCAGTCACCGCGACAGCGCACAGCAAACAGGCTGCTGAAACGGCCGCCGCGCTCGCATTTTTGGACATTCACGCATGACCAAAAAATGCGGTCATGTCGCCATTATTGGCGCACCAAATGCTGGCAAATCAACGCTGGTCAATACTTTGGTCGGTCAAAAGGTCGCGATTGTAAGCCCAAAGGCGCAAACAACGCGCACGCGGATGTTGGGCGTCGCGCTTGCCGGTGAAACGCAGATCATATTGGTCGACACGCCGGGCATTTTTGCGGCGCAACGCCGCCTTGACCGCGCCATGGTTGCTGCGGCCTGGGACGGTGCGGGCGATGCGGACATGATTGCATTGATCGTTGATGGCCGCGCCGGAGCCGGTCCAAAGGTCGAAAAGATATTGGAGGGGCTCAAGGACCGTCCTGAACGCAAGTGGCTGGTGCTGAACAAGGTGGATATCGCCGCCAAGGAAAAGCTGCTGTCGCTGACGACGAAATTGACCGAAAAATGCGATTTCGAACAAATTTATTATATCAGCGCAGCGACGGGTGATGGCCTTGATGAATTCAAACAGGCGCTGGCGGATGCCATGCCCGAAGGCGAATGGCATTTCCCTGAAGATCAGGTTTCCGACGCGACAGACCGTTTGATCGCGTCTGAAATCACGCGGGAGCAGCTATATCTCCAACTCCATGAAGAGCTGCCTTATGCCAGCGCCGTCGAGACCGAAAAATATAGCGAGCGCGAAGATGGTTCGTTGGAAATCCATCAACAAATCCTGGTCGCCAGACCGACCCAGCGCGCGATTGTGCTTGGCAAAGGCGGCGCACGGATCAAGGCGATTGGCGAAGCGGCCCGCACCGAATTGGCCAAATTGATGGGCGTGAAGGTCCACCTATATTTGCATGTGAAGGTGCACGCAAAATGGGACGAGGATCGCACTTTATACCGCGATATCGGGCTCGAATGGGTCGAGTGAGGAAACTGCCTTCTAAATCCAAATAGTGTCGTTCCCGCGTGCGCGGGAACCCATGGCGTGACGGTTCAGTTTAAGGCTTACAGCCAAGACCATGGATTCCCGATCAAGTCGGGAATGACAAAATTGAAACTACTTCGCCGCTTTAGCCTTGGGCTTGGCCGCGGCCTTTTTCTTAGGTGCAGCCTTTTTCTTCGGGGCCGCTTTCTTCTTCGTTTTCGATGGCATGGCCGCGCGTGCGTCGATCAATTGCGCCGCTTCCTCCAAGGTGAGTTCGTCGGGTGCAATCGACTTGGGTAAAGTCGCGTTGGTCGTGCCGTCGGTCACATAAGGCCCAAAGCGACCTTCCATCAACTTGAGCTCAGCCTCTGTACGTGGATGCTTTCCAAGCTCCTTCAACGGAGCACGGGCGGCACCGCGCCCACGACCCGGATTGGCAGCCGCTTCGGCCAGCTTTGCAACCGCACTGTTCATGCCCGTTTCGAACACTTCGGTCGTCGACTGCAACCGTGCATATTTCCCATTATGCGCCAGATATGGCCCATACCGCCCAATGCTTGCGGTTATCGGCTCGCCGCTCTCGGGGTGGGTTCCGACTGTGCGCGGCAAGGACAGCAGCTTTACCGCCCATTCAAGGCCGATATCGTCTGCAGGAATATCTTTCGGGATAGATGCGCGCTTGGCCTCTTTGCCCTCGCCCATTTCGAAATAGGGGCCAAAACGGCCCGATTTGCGGCTGACCTCCAATTGCGTTTCTGGATGTTGGCCAAGCACCTCAGGGCCTGTATCTTCACCATTCTCGCCACCTGGCTGCGCGAATTTCCGCGTGTATTTGCACTCGGGATAATTGGAACACGCAACAAAAGCGCCAAATTTACCGCCACGCAGGGCAAGCCTGCCCGCACCGCATTTCGGGCATAAGCGCGGGTCTGTGCCGTCTTCACGCTCAGGAAACAGATAAGGCGACAGGAAGATATCAAGCTCAGCGGTTACCTCGGAAGGCTTCTGCTCCATGACTTCAGCCGTCTTTGGCTTAAAATCGCGCCAGAAGGATTCCAAAAACGCCTGCCAGTTTGCACGGCCGCCGCTGATTTCATCGAGCTGATCTTCCAGCCCTGCGGTATAATCATAAGCGACATAACGTTCAAAAAACCGCTCGAGAAATGCTGTGAGCAATCGGCCCGATTCCTCTGCAAAGAAACGATTTTTTTCAACCCGGACATATGCCCTATCTTTCAGAACCTGAATGGTCGACGCATAGGTCGATGGACGACCAATCCCAAGCTCCTCCAGCCTTTTAACGAGCGTCGCTTCGGAAAATCGGGGTGGTGGTTGTGTAAAGTGCTGCGTTTTTTCGACAGCATGCTTCGCGGGCGCATCGCCGACGGACATCGCCGGCAAAATTGCGCCATCTTCGCCCTCGCTATCGTCGATGCCTTCCTCATACACCGCCAAGAAACCGGGGAATTTCATCACCTGCCCCGTGGCGCGGAGCGCGGTCTGTCCGGTACCGTCGACCAGATCAACTGTGGTGCGCTCCAACCGTGCAGAAGCCATCTGGCTGGCCATCGCGCGTTTGTAGATCAGGTCATACAAACGACCATGATCGCCCGAACCGGCCTTATCCTTGGAGAAATCGGTTGGCCGAATGGCTTCATGGGCCTCTTGCGCGTTTTTGGCTTTGGTTTGGTAGACCCGCGGTTTGTCGGGCAAATAGCCGCTGTCAAAGCGGTCAGAGATTGTTTTACGCGCGGCCGAAATGGCGCTGTGGTCCATTTGGACGCCGTCCGTACGCATATAAGTGATCGCACCATCTTCATACAGCCCCTGCGCAATCCGCATGGTGTGGCTCGCCGAAAAGCCAAGCTTACGCGCGGCTTCCTGCTGAAGTGTCGATGTTGTAAAGGGCGGTTGTGGGTTCCGCGTAACCGGCTTTGTTTCGACAGAATCGACGGTGAAATTACCGGCCTCGACCGCGGCGCGTGCTTGCTCTGCTTCGGCCTCGGTTTTCAAATCCATTTTGTCGAGTTTTTTGCCGAGATATTGGGTCAGACGGGCATCGAACTTCTGCCCCTTATGCTCCATCGCCGCCTTCACCGACCAATATTCTTGCGCACGAAACGCTTCGATCTCGCGCTCACGCTCAACGATTAAGCGCAGCGCAACCGACTGAACACGGCCTGCGGACTTTGCACCCGGCAGCTTGCGCCAAAGGACGGGCGACAGCGTAAAGCCAACGAGGTAATCCAGTGCACGGCGCGCGCGATAGGCATCGATCAGGTCGATATCCAACGCCCGCGGATGCTTCATGGCGTCCGTGACGGCCTGTTTGGTGATCGCGTTGAACGTCACGCGGCCGACATTTGCGGGCAGCGCCTTTTTCTTGGCGAGCACTTCTTGTACATGCCAGCTAATCGCTTCGCCTTCGCGATCAGGGTCGGTCGCGAGGATCAATCCGTCGGCCTTTTTGGCTTCGTCGGTTATCGCCTTCAGCTGCTTTGCTTTGTCGGCATAATTATCCCACAGCATTTCAAAGCCATTTTCAGGATCAACCGAACCATCCTTGGGCGGCAAATCGCGGATATGTCCGTAGGACGCCAATACCTTGAAGCCGGGGCCCAAATATTTCTCGATTGTCTTGGCTTTTGCAGGTGATTCAACGATGACTAATTGCATGATAATATAGGCTTTTCTAAAATCTCTCGCGTACGCGTATAGGCTGATGGGGTTGGAGGGGTGTCGTCAAGACGAAAATTTCATGCGGCGATACGTACTTTTCCGCCTGCCCCGCGCTCCAGTTTTCCGGCCAGTTCCATTTCGAGCAGAACCATCTGCACATTGGCTTGGCTGCTGCCCGATTGGCGGACCAATTCATCCACCGAAACATAGGTCATGCCCATCAGGTCGATGACAGCTTGTCGTTCGCTATCGGTGTCGTCGCCGATGGTTGCCGGCTCCGATGGAACATATCGCGCCGGCACCGCGCGCATCCGGTGATCCAATGGCCGGACAAGTTCCGAAATTTCTTCGGCATTCTGCACAAGCGTTGCGCCTTCGCGGATCAGCTGGTTACAGCCCCGTGATCGTGGATCAAGTGGCGACCCCGGAATGGCCATAACTTCACGCCCCGCCTCCGCCGCAAGCCGCGCGGTGATGAGCGATCCGGATTTTGGGGCAGCCTCAACCACAACCGTGCCCGCCGAAATCCCCGCAATAATCCGGTTGCGATATGGAAAATGCCGCGCGCGCGGTTCTGTCCCGGGCGGTTGTTCGGCGATGAGCAAGCCACGTTCGGCAATCGCTTCCTGAAGCGCCTTGTTCTCCGGCGGGTAAACAACATCAAGTCCACCTGCGATCACCGCAATCGTTCCGGTTTCAATCGAACCTGCGTGCGCTGCGGTATCAATACCGCGCGCCAGCCCCGAGACGACGGGGAATTCCGTTTGGCCAAGGTCATAGGCCAGCTGCCGTGCGAACTGGCATGCGCCAGCCGACGCATTGCGCGCACCAACCATGGAAATGGCGATGCGGTTGAGCAGCCCCAAATCACCCTTCACACATAGGACGGGCGGCGCATTGTCCAAATGCGAGAGCAAAGATGGATATTCGGGATCGCCAATGAAAATATGACGCCCGCCAAATTTCGCAACGAATTGCAATTCGCGGGCGATGCTTGCTTCGTCGGCAAGAAGCGACGGGCCGCCCCCGCCGCGACGAACAAGGTCGGGTAAAGCCTCCAGCGCGGCCTTTGCACTGCCAAAGCGGCCCATGAGCTGGCGATAACTGACAGGACCAATATTGGGTGATCTAATGAGCCGAAGCTGATCAAATTGTTCCTGGCTGCCCCCCATTGCCGCGGTCAGCCTTTGCTTTTGCCGATACGCGGTTCGGTGCCGTCCAACAGGTTTTCGATATTGGTCCGATGTTTCCAAAACACGATCAACGTGCATGCGACCAACAGGGCCACCAAATCATATCGACCGAAATAAGCCGCGGCTATGGGTGCGCATAATGCCGCCAGCAGTCCGGCAAGTGAAGAAATCCTGAAAATCAGAAGCGCACCAATCCACGCGATGGCATAGACAACGCCGCCTTGCCAAAACAGGCCGAACATGATGCCGGCATAGGTCGCGACCCCCTTACCGCCTTTGAAGCCCAGCCATATGGGGTACAAATGCCCAAAGAACGCGCCTGCAGCTGCAAATACTGCGCCGCCGGGCAGATAATGCGTGGCGATAAAGACTGCGAAGAAACCTTTTAGCAGGTCCAGCAACAAAGTGAGTGCGGCAAGCCCTTTGCGTCCGGTTCGCAACACATTGGTCGCGCCGATATTGCCTGAACCAATGTTCCGGATATCGCCGCCGCCCGATGCCTTGGTCAGCAATAACCCGAAGGGGATGGAACCGAGCAGATAGCCGAGCAGAAGACCCGCAATCATGTTGATCCAAATATCATCCATTGGTCGAATCCTCTAAATATCTGTATGACGTAACTGTTTTGTTCCGCCTGCTCAAGGCCACCGACTTGTCAGCCAGCGTGGCGGCGTTTAACGATGCGTGATGCCTCATTCGCCCGACGCCGCGCCCATATTGTTTTTCGACTCCGGTATCGGCGGCCTGTCGGTGCTGCGCGCTGTCAAAGCTGCGCTCCCCAATGCACCCATCGTCTTTGCGGCGGATTATGCCGGTCTGCCCTATGGCAGCAAGACCGAAGCAGAAATTTCGGCGCGGGTTCCCGCCTTGCTTGGCCGCCTTGTCGAAAGGTTCCGGCCGCGCCTTGTGACCATCGCCTGCAACACCGCGTGCACCATCGCCCTCGCCCATGTGCGCGCCGCGCTGGATGTCCCCGTGGTTGGTACCGTTCCAGCCATAAAGCCCGCCGCGGAAGCGAGCAAGACCGGGGTCATTGGTCTTCTCGGCACGGCCGCGACCGTGCGACAGGGCTATGTCGACCGACTGCACGCGGACCACGCTGCACATATGACATTGCTGCGCCACGCGGCCCCTGAGTTGGTGGCGGCAGCCGAAGCAAAAATGCGCGGAGAGGCGGTAGACCCTTCGGTCTATATTCGGGCAATGGGCGGCCTGACCGAACAGGATGGCGGCGATCGTTTGGATGTCACGGTGCTCGGGTGCACGCATTTTCCTTTGGTTGAGGATGAGCTTCGCGCGGTGGCACCACACATGCAGTTCGTTGACGGCGCAGCAGGCATAGCGCGGCGCATTAGCCACCTGACCCGGGACCAGCGTTGGCCGGAGACACAGGCAGAGGGGATATTCGTTACAACGGGGCCGCTGGACGCGCTCGAAAGCCTGCGTTCTGCTTTATCTCGCTTTGGTTTGTCGCAAATCAAATCACTCTAAGCGAAAATATCGCATAGAAGCGTTCATTATGCCGCTTGTTGCAAGTCGTTCGC
>CAZCXQ010000083.1:0-8194 GCA_964502655.1 uncultured Sphingorhabdus sp. | reverse complement strand
GAAGGGTAAGTTGAAGCTTTGGAAAAAGGACGGTGTGGCTGTCGACGTCACGGGCGTGCCCGCAGTCGCCTATGGCGGACAAGGCGGCCTTGGTGACGTCATTGTCCATCCCGACTTTGCAAATAACACATTCGTTTATCTCAGCTTTGCGGAAGCAGGCGAAGGCGGATTTGGCGCCGCTGTCGCGCGCGGCAAGCTCGATCTGTCAGGTAACATCCCGGCATTATCCGACGTTCAAATCATCTGGCGTCAGGAACCAAAGGTTTCGGGCCAAGGGCACTTCGGACACCGCCTGGCATTTGGACCCGACGGTATGCTGTACATCAGCAGCGGGGAGCGGCAGAAATTCGATCCTGCCCAAGATCTGAACCAAAATCTTGGTAAAATCGTCCGTCTCACGGATGGCGGCATGGTACCATCGGACAATCCATTTTACGACCAAGGCCGCGTAAAATCGCAAATCTGGTCCTATGGCCATCGCAATCCGCTGGGCATCGCCTTTGATGCGCAGGGGCGTTTGTGGAACCAGGAAATGGGACCTGCGGGCGGCGATGAGCTAAACCTTGTCAAAAAGGCTGCCAATTATGGCTATCCCACTGTGTCCAATGGCAATCATTATGACGGCCGCGATATCCCGGACCATGCGGTAGGTGATGGCTTTGAAGCCCCGAAGGTTTTCTGGAACCCTGCGATTTCACCCGCTGGCCTGATGATTTATTCGGGCGATATGTTCAAGGATTGGAAAGGCAGCGCGTTTTTAGGCGGCCTTGGCGCAAAAGCCTTGGTCCGCGTAAAATTAGACGGCGAGAACGCAACAAAGGCTGACCAATGGAATATGGACGCCCGCATTCGTGAAGTCGAACAGGGTCCAGACGGCGCCATCTGGCTGCTGGAGGACGAGCGTGGCGGATCGCAGGGCCGCCTGTTGAAGCTGACGCCAAAGACATAAACCGTGCGGCGGCGCTTATGGCGCCGCCGTTACTGTTCCTGTTAAGTCGGCAAGAAACGCGCGAACGCGCTTCGCATTCATACCCAGATCGCTTGTCCCGACCCGGCTGACCGATCGCATATCGACAATGCTGCCCTCGCCGGTTTCAGATGGACGAACGCGCAGCACCACATCATCCTTAAACTGAAAGAACGCGCTGGTCTCGGTTGCTTCAAAGCGCCCTTCTTCAGGTAAGGACACTGCAACGTCCCAGCCCCGCGCTTTGGCAAGGCGTTCGGCCTTGGCAATAACCATGGGGACCGGTTCATTAATACGTACCGAGCGAATATCGCCATAAGCTTTTTGGTGCACCAACGCCCAACGTTGCAGCGGTGTGAGGCCCCTCATATCTTTATCATCAGCGCCGGGAATATTGTCGAGGTTATCGGTGCGCAAAGCCAAAGTCTGAAATGCCGGCGGGTCTGCCAAATCCGTCGAAACATCGTGGATCGCAGGCACGGTCAATGCCGCCATCAAAAACGTTCCAACCCAACCGACATATAAAAGCGCAACACCCATACCGACCCATCGAGGCGCACGCGGCGGAGGGTTGGTGGCTTTACGCACGCGCCAGCCTTGCACAGCACCGATCAATATCGCGCCAAGACCGAGCAAAAACGCCCCGGCCACGCCCTTTAATCCGGACGTATATTCCCAAAATCCCCAACCGGTTCCAACGGCAGAGACAAGTCCCCAGATGAGCGCGCCAACGCCGGCGGATAGGACAATATAGCCCCAATAATCGATCTTCTTACCATCCGGCTCACCCTGCTGCGAAGACGCCGGAGATACTTGCGCATTCATGGTCTCATGAGGGATATCTTGCTCGTTCACCAAATTGTCTCCTGCCCAGCATTTTCTAACGGGCGCAGGCTAACCGATGTTCCAGACAAACGCAATTTTCCAAGATTACATAACAAGTTCATCGATAATCGATTGGACAAATGCTGGCTGCAATGACAGGGGGCCGCATATGTTTCGTCCATTTTCCCTCTCGTGTGATTGACCATGCACGCAACGGCACTCTCGAACCTTGCCGATGGCGTTGTAGACGCGTTGCTGGATGATGCCTTTGGCCTCGACCGCCATCAACGCACCGCTTATCTGCTGCGTAAGGGCATGTCCGCCATTGGCCATTTGTCGCTCGGCATCTTGGACGGCGACGAACTTGTGGGAAGCATCCATTGCTGGCCGATACGCGTCAACGACGCCGCGTTGATATTAGTCGGCCCGGTCGCGGTCGCAAGTCATCGTCAGAATGCGGGCATTGGCACGCGGCTTATGCAGCTCATGCTCGACGCAATGCGCGCGGATGATGCACCGATGGTGATGATTGGCGACCCTGAATATTATGGACGATTTGGATTTGACGCGGAAGGCACGTCGGGTTGGACTTTGCCCGGCCCTTGGGAACCGCGCCGACTATTGCTAAGGAACCCGGCAATGCTGGCCCTGCCGGAACATGGCGCGCTTGGTCCAGCCGACTAAGCTTTGACGACCGTCCGCTTTAGCCGTATCGCCGATCTATGCCTTACGAAGCCCCTGATCTTGCGAAACTGAGCCTTTCGGACATTGCCGAACTTGTGGCGGCGCGAAAGCTGCCGCCGGTCGAAAGCTGGACGCCCGGCGCGACGGGCGACAGCGAAATGCGTATCGCTGCCGATGGCAAATGGTATCATCAGGGCGGTGAGATCACACGTCCTGCAATGGTCCGGGCTTTTTCGAGTTTGTTATCATGTGATGCCGATGGAAAGCACTGGCTGGTCACCCCACAGCAAAAGCTGTCCATCGCGGTCGATGATGCGCCCTTCATTGCGGTTGAGCTGCAAAGCGAAGGCGAAGGCAAAGATCGAACCCTGGCGTTCCGGTTGAACAGCGACGATCTGGTCTTTGCAGATGCCGACCACGCCATCGAAATGCGCAATGGCCTGCCCTATTTGCATGTACGCGGCGGACTTTGGGCAAAGCTCGCACGGCCCGTTTATTACGAACTTGCCAACCTTGCGCTTGCCGAGGATCCCAAGGGCGTCACCATCTGCAGCAAAGGTGCGCAATTCAGCTTGATGGCGCCTGCATGAGTTGGCGACATCGGATACATCAGGCACTCGACCCCGCGCTGGATATCGAGATTGAGGATGAGCGCTACTTGGGTGACACGGTTCAACACCGTGCCGCTGCCGTACTTATCCCGATAACCGACCGCGCCGAGCCGGGGGTAATTCTCACCCAGCGCCCGACATGGCTGCGCAGCCATGCTGGCCAAGTCGCATTTCCCGGCGGCAAGGTTGATGACAGCGACGAAAATTCGATCTTTGCGGCATTGCGTGAGGCAGAAGAAGAACTGAACATACCACCTGCCCGCGTCGAGGTGATAGGCGTTGCCGACACTTATTATTCAGGCAGCGGGTACAGCATTGCCCCCGTTGTTGGCATCATTCCGCCTGACCTTGAGCTTCAGCCTAACCCGCAAGAGGTTGAAGACTGGTTTGAAGTCCCGCTTGCGTTTCTGCTTGATCCTGCCAATTCCATCAAGAAAGAGGCCAACTGGAATGGGCAGCAGCGTAGCTATTACGACATGCAATGGGGCGAACGGCGAATATGGGGCGTAACGGCGGGGATAATCGCCAATCTGGCACGGCGGCTGGCATGATTGCGGCACAGCTTCCTCATGCTGAATGGCAACAGGCCCCAGGCCTGAAAAAGGTGCTGGCGCTGCTGGCCGATTCTTATGGTGGCCCCCGATATGTCGGCGGCGCGGTGCGCGACACATTATTGGGGCTGCCTGTTTCGGACGTTGATATTGCCACAGCATTGTTGCCTGAAACGGTCATGGACCGATTGGAAGCGGGCGGCGTCAAAGCCGTTCCGACGGGACTGGACCATGGCACGATTACGGCGGTGGTCGACGGCAAGAATTACGAAATCACCACATTACGCCGCGATGTCTCCACCGATGGCCGGCGTGCGACGGTGGCTTTCGCAACCGATTGGCAGGAAGATGCCGCACGACGGGATTTCACAATCAACGCGCTATATGCCGCCCCACAAACAGGTGAAGTTTTCGATTATTTCGGCGGTTTAAGTGATCTCGATAACGGCTGCGTTCGCTTCATTGGGGACGCAAGACAGCGCATCGCCGAGGACTTCCTGCGAATATTGCGGTATTTCCGTTTCTTGGCCCGATTTGGCAGCGGTCCAGTGGACGCAGACGCAATCCATGCCTGCGCGCAAGGTGCGCACGGTCTGACGGCGTTGTCGCGCGAACGCATTGCGCAAGAACTCGCCCGGTTACTGTCGCTCAAAAACCCCACCGCATCTGTCGGCCTCATGAACGAAAATGCTATTTTCGCACCGTTTCTTCCCGAACTTTGCCGCGATGCCCACGATCGATTGCAGCGGCTTGTGGAACGAGAGCAGTCGGTCAATCAACCGCTCTCCCTCCCTGCCCGGCTGCTCAGCATATTGGTAACAGACCCCGTCGCGGTCGACAAAGTGGCGGCACGGCTGAAGCTGTCAAACAAAATGCGCGAAAATCTCGCCAACCGGTTGAACGCTGGTATGCCGTCGGAAGGCAATATCCGCGCCATCGCTTATCGTTTTGATAATGACACCGCGCGCGATGTCGCCATGTTGTTTGCGGACGACAAAGCTCTGCCGCACTGCCTGGCGCGCTTGGATAATTGGGATAGCCCCACCATGCACATCACAGGCGGCGATCTTATCAAAATGGGATTGCCCGCTGGTCCACTCGTGGCGAAAACCTTGCAAGAACTCGAAGCTATCTGGGTTGCCGAAGATTTCCCGGTTTCGGACCGCCAGTCCGAATTGGCGCTTCAGTGTGTCGCCGCAGCTATGTCAGCGGCCAAAAAGGCATAAGCTGCATCTTCAGGCAAAGGCCGCGCATAATAATAGCCCTGCCCAACGGAACAGCCAAGGCGGCGGAGCAACTGCGAAATCTCTATGGTTTCAATGCCTTCCGCCGTTGTCTTCATACCCAATGCCCGCGCCAGCGACAGCACGGTGCGCACAATTGCCCGCTTATCTTTGTTCACCAACATCTCCGATACAAAGCTGCGGTCAATTTTCAGAACATCAATCGGGAGCTGCTGGAGATAGGCCAGATTGGAATAGCCGGTGCCAAAATCATCCATCGCAAGGTTGGTATCCAGCCCCTTCAAGGCATCAAGCAATGCCTTTGCGCCAGCCGGGTCGCTGATAAACGCACTCTCGGTCAGCTCAATTGTCATCCGGTTGCCATCAACATTCGCGCCCTTAAGCGCCGAAGACACGGCATCCACCACATCATCGCGCTGCATCTGCACGGCGGACATGTTCACGGAAACCCGAAACTCCTGCTGCCCGCCCGATCTGCTATCCCATCGCGAAATGGTTTTGGCCGCTTCTTCAAGTGCCCAGCGGCCAAGCGGTACGATTAAGCCACTTTCCTCCGCCACAGGAATGAAGTCGACCGGCGATATGGGACCAAGGTCGGGATGATCCCAACGCGCCAATGCTTCAAAGCCGCTTAACGATCCGCTGTCGAGATCAACCAGCGGCTGATAATGCAGCACAAGCTCGCCGCGATTCAACGCGTGCCGCAAATCGGTTTCAAGGCTGAACCGACGCCGTGCGGTATCGAGGGCCCCCGCTGCATATAGTTCGAAGTTCTTCGAAGATTTGGCGCGCTTCAGCGCAATTTGGGCATGGCGTAATGTATCCGTTGGATCATCCCCGACACCACCGGTCGCCGCAGCGAGCGCACATTCAACCTGAATCTCCAAATTCGAAAGCTTGCATGGATCGTTGAATGCGTCACCCAGACGTTGGGCAATGGACGCGACGTCGACTGTACCGGAATCCATCTGCACGAACAGGGCAAACTCATTACCGCCAAGCCGCCCCAGAATTTCATTGCTGCGGATGCGCGCATTCAGGCGGCGGGCGGCGGTAATGATCAGCTCGTCGCCGGCAATCGCGCCTACAGATTCATTCACACGACTGAAGCGGGCCAAGTCGACCAGAATGATGGCATAATTTTGTGACGAACCCGATTTCCGCATTTCGGCAACCGCGGCGTCAACCCGTTCTTCAAAACCGATGCGGTTGCAAAATCCGGTCAGGCTATCGCTCAGCATTTCGCGTCGGAGGTTAACCCGGCTGATGGCTTCGGCCGTGCGGTCAACCATCGACAACAGGAACATGTCATCACCACCGCCAAAACGCGCGATGCTGATTTCTAACTCGCGCGGATGAATAGCGTCGTCCGACCGCCAGCATTCGAAATGTGTCTCGCGGCCTGCGTCGAGCATGGCCAACGCCCGGTCACCCAGCAATGCCATGTCGGGCTTTGCTTGCCCCCCAAAGCCAAGCATCAGGTCGTCAAACGTCCTGTTGCTGCGCACCAGATGAACTTCATTTTGAACGGTGCGAAATATAGCGCCCGCGATGGGCAGGGAGGAAAGCCAGTTAAACTCTGCCCCGCCTATGGCTAAGACCGCCCTGTTATCAGGGTGTTTTTCGACTAAAACGGGCGAGCTGGCACTGTTCATTACGCGGCGTTATGCACACCGATTGTAAAATATGTTCCTTCAGCGCGTGGTTAATTTTCAATAAACCTTAATCGAAGCGGTTATTCCTTGGGAAACCTTGCGGCGGAAGTCGACCCGCCGCGCCGCGCGCTACGCGCCACAAGGACATGTCGTTTTCCGTGCGCATCCGGCCGCTATCGCCGCCCATTGCCCAGCTGAGCCCTTCGCTCATCTTAAAGCATACAGCGTCTGCAAGGCCGCCATCCTTATAACGCTGCAAGGTAACGCCCTGACCCTTGGCCATTTCGGGAATTTCACTGAGCGGGAAGACCACCAATTTGCGGTTGTCACCCACGACGGCAACATATTGGTCTTTCAACGTCGCCTCGTCGGTTGTGTCTGCGGGAGCAAGGCGAACCACCGAAAGCTTCGCGCCCGGTTTCAACGTGACGACGCCGCGTCCTTTGCGGGTTTCGGCAATAATGTCGCTCATCCGCGCGATAAAGCCCTTGCCCGTTGAAGCCGCGAGCAACAGGCGCCCGTCTGCGACTGCGGGGAACGCCGCAACGATATCGTTTCCGGTTTCGATGTCGATCATTGTGCCAACAGGTTCACCGAAACCGCGGGCACCGGGGAGCTTATCGGCACCCAAGGTGTAAAAACGGCCATTCGCGGTTGCGATCAGGATCTTGTCTGTCGTCTGCGCATGGAATGCAAAGGCAGGGCCATCGCCTTCCTTAAACTTAAAATCAGCGCGCGCAGACAGATCTGCATGCCCCTTCATGGCTTTAATCCAGCCACGTTTTGACATGATAACCGTGACAGGTTCGCGTTCGACAAATGCCTCGAGCGAAATCTCGCGCGCTTGCCCTGCTTCCTCCAGACTTGTGCGGCGTCGGCCAAGTTCGGTATCTTCACCATAATTTTTGCGCAGCGCAGTCAGGTCTTTTTTCAACCGCGTCTTCTGACGCGCGGGGCTTTCGATCAGCTTCACAAGCTCTTCGCGTTCAGCTTCCAAGCCCTCAAGCTCGCGCCGAAGCTCCATTTCTTCCAACCGGCGGAGCGAACGCAAACGCATGTTGAGAATAGCCTCGGCCTGCCGGTCATTGAGCTGGAACTCGGCCATCATCACGGGCTTTGGTTCATCTTCGTTACGGATGATTTCAATGATGCGATCAAGGTTCAGGAACGCAATGATATAACCCTGAAGCAATTCAAGGCGGCTATCGATCTTTTCCAGCCGATGCTGTGACTTGCGCACCAGCACTTCGATCTGGTGCGCCAACCAACGCAGCAGAACTTCGCCCAAGCCCATGACCTTTGGCGTGCGGTCGGCATCGAGCACGTTCATGTTCAGCGAAAAACGTGTTTCAAGGTCCGTGAGGCGGAACAGCGCATTTTTCAGATCTTCGGGATCCACATTGCGGCTTTTGGGCACAAGCACGATACGAACGCATTCGTCACTTTCGTCGCGGATATCGTCCAATATGGGCAGCTTCTTATCGGCAATCAGCTGCGCGATTTGCTCAATCAGCTTGCCTTTTTGCACCTGATACGGAATTTCCGACACAACAAGTTGCCACGTGCCACCGGGCAGCTTTTCCACGCCGGTGGGTTCCCAGCATTTCTCGCTGTCCTGCCAGCCATTTGAAAAACGCGCGCGCACCCGCATGGCACC
>CAZCXQ010000082.1:0-8357 GCA_964502655.1 uncultured Sphingorhabdus sp. | reverse complement strand
GCAATGGAGCGAGGGCGGCGTTGAGGCGGATCTTGCCGACGACGCGCAGCCGCACCCTGCGTTCGCGCGGCTCAGCGAAAGCTTTGATGTTCAGCCGCTCGATGATGTGCGCGACCTTGCGAAACGCCGCATGCTGTTGTTGGCGCAGCCGCGGGCATTTCGCCCGACCGAGCTTGTCCAACTCGATAGCTGGGTGCGCAAGGGCGGGCGGATATTGATCCTCGCCGATCCTGCACTGCAATGGGGAAGCCTTTATCCATTGGGCGATAAGCGCAGGCCGTTGTTTACATCGATGCTATCCCCCTTATTTGCGCATTGGGGCCTTGAGCTGGTGCTGCCCATTGCCGATGCGGAGCCGATGGCTATCCGCAAGATTGGCCAGCTGAGCATCCGCACGCAGACGCCCGGCGAGTGGTTAAAAATCAACAGCGGCGGTTCAGCGCGATGTGCGTTGGAGGAAGGCGGCCTTTTGGCGGATTGCAAAATTGGCAAAGGACGTGCTCTGCTCGTCGCCGACGCCGATTTGCTTGATACGGTCTATTGGGAAGGGCGGGGCATGCGCGTGCTGACCGGCGGCGATGAATTCGGCAATTTGGCTTGGGTGGAAGCATTGCTGGCACGCTTAGACCAAGGCGACTCCATATCTGGGGATTTTGTGGGAAATTCGGGGTAGAAATGGGCTTGGAACCGAAAACTGCCTTAAAATCGGGATATTGTCCCCAATTTGGCCCGAAGATTCATGTTCATTTTGCGCATTATTTTGGAGTAAGGAAAAAATTTATATAGCAAATTCAGTATATTAAAGTTTTTCATCCCAATTTTCCCATAAAATCCCTCTTTTCATCCATGAAATCCCTTGCTATGCAATGTCATCCAAGGGGTGGATAACTGATAATATCGGTCGTTACGGCGTCCGCATGGCAAGTGCTTTGCCATGATTGTCGTTCTGCACCCTTTTTTACAGGGGTGTTTCGGACGGTGTCAGCTTTGGTGGTCTATGCAGGTTCGGGGGTGTCGGGTGTCGACGCCAAGGGCCGCACGACCATACCCGCCGAGATCCGCGACAGCGTATTGCAATCCAGCGGCAGCAACAGCGTGTGCATCTCGCGCCACAGCAGCCTTCCTTGCCTCATCGGTTTTGGCAGCGCCGAACGGCTCAAGCTGCGCGCAGATATCGAAGCGCAATGGCAAAGCGCCGTGAACCGCGGTACGGACTTTGACCGCGAACTGGCTGGCGTTTCCGCATCTTCCATCTTTGAAACCGCTTTTGAAGCCAGCGGCCGTTTCGTGCTGTCGCCAATGCTCAAGCATTTTGGTCGCATTGACGACCGCGCATTTTTCTTCGGCGCGACCACGCACTTCATGCTTTGGAACCCTGACGTTTTCCTGAAAGAAGCGCCAGCCGCGTTCAACCCAGTCAAGGACGAGCTCAATTATTGGCTGTCCCAAGGCAAGCGCGACAAATGAGCGCGCCGGCCCCCCATATTCCAGTCTTACTGGACGAAGTGATTCACTCTCTTGCCATCACCCCTGGCGCTGAGATCGTGGATGGTACCTTTGGTGCAGGCGGATACAGCCAAGCGATACTGGCTGGCGGTGCGCGCGTTTATGCGTTTGACCGCGATCCTGATGCACTATCAGAAGGTGCGGACCTTGCAGGCCGCAGTGGAGGCGCTTTGCGTCTTTACCCGGCCTGCTTTTCTATCATGGACGACGTTTTGAAGGCGGACAACATATCGTCGGTCGATGGCGTCGTTCTCGATATCGGTGTGTCGTCGATGCAGCTTGATCGCGCGGAGCGTGGCTTTTCGTTTCAAAAAGACGGCCCGCTCGATATGCGCATGGCGCAGGACGGCATGTCCGCCGCTGACTTCCTTAATGAAGCCGACGAAGCCGACATTGCCGATATCATCTATCGTTATGGCGAAGAGCACCGCTCGCGCCGCATTGCCCGTGCCATCGTTGCGGCACGGCCCATCGAAACCACTGCGCAACTCGCCGCCATCGTGCGTAAAGCCGTTGGCCACAAACCCGGCGCGCCAAAAGACCCCGCCACCCGGGCGTTTCAGGCGATCCGCATTCATGTGAACCGCGAGCTCGATGAATTGACCGACGGATTGGAAGCTGCCGAGCGCATGCTTAAACCAGGCGGCCGCCTTGCTGTTGTGACGTTCCACAGCCTTGAAGATCGCATCGTGAAGCAATTTCTGCGTCGCCGCAGTGGCGCGGAAAGTGCTGGCTCACGTCATGCGCCAATGGTCGGCAGCGCCGGACCGCAACCCACTTTCGAAAAGGCGGATAAAGCCATTCGTCCGTCAGAAGCCGAACTTACCCGCAATCCAAGGTCGCGTTCCGCCACTTTGCGGTCCGCAACCCGCACACACGCACCCGCATGGGCAACAGGAGGACTGGCAGCATGAGTCTCGCCATGAAAAGACTTAGAAACCTGGGCTGGCTTGCGCTGGTGTTCATGGTTGCGATCCTGTTGTATCCGCTGTCGCTCAACGTTGCGGCCACGCACAGCGACCTTGTCGCAGTTGACCGTGAAATAATGGATACGAAGCGTGAAATCAGCTTCCTTCAGGCGGAAATCCGCACCCGCGCCAGCCTGCAGCAGTTGGAAGAGTGGAACGAACTTTTGTACGGTTATCAGCCCCCTGCGGCGGACCAATTTGTCAATGGCGAAGCTGCGCTTGCCAGCCTGACTGGCGATCTTCCTGATGCCAAGCCTGTTATGATGGCTGCTGCAGATGTCCCCGCGCCACAAGTTGTTGCCGAGCCTGAGGTTGTAAAGGAAGCTGTTGTTGAAGCGCCGAAGCAAGCCGCGCCAAAGGCCGTTGCCACCAAGGCCGTTGCCACTAAGGCTACCCCCACAAAACTTGCGGCCAACGACGTTAAAATCTTCGCCACCCCAGTAAAGCGTGCTGCGCCCAAAGTAGAGGCGCCGAAAGTTGAGCAGAGCCGCACCGAGCGTTTGGCGCGGATGGATGAAAAGCTTTTGTCCGACGATCTGTTGCGCGATATTTCGGCAAAAGCTGCTAAAGAACGCCGCCGTTAATGACGCCGCAAGCGGCCCGCACCACGACCCGGAAAAGCGGCGTCGGTACGCCTCCGTTTGCAGCGCACGGTTTTTGGCGGCTGCTGGTTTTACTCGCCGCTTTTGGGATGTTCGTCATGTTGCTCATCGGGCGATTGGCGACGCTCGCTTTGTTTGAAAGCTCGCGGGCTTATGGCGCAACCAGCACGGAATATGTGCCCGAACGCGGCGATATTGTGGATCGCAACGGCGTTCCGTTGGCGCGCAGCATCTATGGCTACGCCATTTGGGTGAAGCCTGCTGACCTGTTGGGCGACCGCAAGCAATTGGCCAAACAGCTGGCGGCTATCTTCCCCGATACACCGGCGGCAGAATTTTATGCCAAGTTGACTGCGGACAAACCTGGCTATCTGCGCAAACGCGCGCTGCCCGAGCAAGTCAAACAGGTGCACGACCTTGGCGAGATTGCCATTGAATTCCCGCGCGAGGCGACGCGTCTTTACCCGCAGCATGACATGGCGGCGCATGTTCTCGGTTTCGTAAACCGCGATGGCCGCGGCGCGATGGGGATGGAGCGGGTCATGAACGATTATCTGCGCGACCCTTCGAAGCGGTCGACTCCGCTGAATTTGGCTTTGGATGTCCGCGTGCAGGCCGCGCTGGAAAGCGAGCTTGCTGCGGGCATGACGGCAACGAACGCAAAAGGTGGCGCTGGCGTCATATTGGATGTTGCGACCGGTGAGGTAATCGCCATGGCAACATTGCCGTCGTTCAACCCCAACCGGCCGTCATTCGCAAATATTCCCGACCTTGGACAACCGATCGTCGATGGCCGCTACCCCATTTCGCGGCAAACCAACAATGTCACGAACCGCGTATATGAACTCGGCTCCACCTTTAAACCACTGACCGTGGCTGCTGCGCTGGATGCAGGCACAGTGCGCGACCTGTCGGTGCGTTATGATGCCACCAAGCCGCTTCAATATGGCAGGTTCAAGATCCGGGATTCGCATTCGTCGAATCGCTGGCTGAATACCCCTGAAGCATTGATCCACAGTTCGAATATTGTGACCGCGCAAATTGCCGACACATTGGGTGCGGCCCGAATGGATGCCATGTTGCGTAATATGCATTTTAACGCGCGCCCCGACATCGAACTGGCGGAAAAGGCGATGCCGCTCTATCCCAAATCATGGGATCGTCTGACCAATATGACCGTTGGTTTCGGACATGGTATCGCGGTTACACCCATGCATTTGGCCAGCGCGTATGCGGCGATGGTCAATGGCGGCATTTACCGCCCGGCCACGATGTTCAAGATCAAATCGGATGCCAAGATTCCCGGCAAGCGCGTCTTTACCGCGGCGACCAGCGCACGGATGCGGCAGCTGATGCGCATGATTGTCGTCGACGGCACGGGCAACCAAGCCGATGCCGTGGGCTATCGCGTGGGCGGCAAGACGGGTTCGGCCGAAAAACCCGGCGTTGGCGGTTATAGCCGCAATCTGGTTGTTTCGACCTTTGCGGCAGCGTTCCCGATGGACAATCCGCGTTATGTTGTGCTGGCCATGCTGGATGAGCCACAGGGCACGGAGGCATCAAGCTTTCAACGGACGGCAGGCTTTACCGCAGCGCCGGTGGTGCGAAAGACGATTACACGCATTGGTCCATTGATGGGAATTATCCCTGACGTGAAACGCGATGTTGATGTATCGGAACTCATGCCTTTATTGTGGAAGGCGAAGGGAGAGCAATAGTGAAGCTCGGGCAATTGGTAAGCGATGCCGATCCGGCATGTGCCGACAGAACAGTGACCGGCTTTGCCATCGACCATCGGAAGATTGCGCCCGGAACGGTTTTTGGTGCCTTTCAGGGTGCCAGTTTCAATGGCGAAGATTTCATTGATGCCGCGATTGCCGCCGGTGCGGTGGCTATCGTCGCGCGTCCGGAGGCACAGGTCACAGGCGCATTGCATATTGCTGATGCGGAACCACGTCGCGCCTTTGCGCAACTGGCGGCAAAGTATTTCCGTCCCTTTCCCGGGCAGATTGCCGCCGTCACGGGCACAAATGGCAAGACATCAACCGCTGAACTCACCCGCCAGCTGTGGCGCATGGCAGGGCATAATGCGGCGTCAATCGGCACATTGGGCATTACGACGGCGTCAGACCAAACAACCACCGGCCTGACAACGCCTGACATCGTGACCTTTCTTGCCAACATGTCCGGTCTGGCCCGCGAAGGCATAAGCCATGCGATATTTGAAGCATCCAGCCACGGCCTTTCCCAATATCGCAGCGAAGGCGTTCGGGTTTCTGTCGCCGCATTCACGAATTTGAGCCGCGATCATCTCGATTATCATGGCACGATGGAACGCTATTTCGACGCGAAGATGCGTTTGTTTGACGAGGTTGTCGATGAAAATGGCTGCGCCGTCATCTGGGCAGATGATGTCTGGTCGGACCAAGTCATTGCACGGGCGCGCAAACGCGACCTGCGGATGATTACCGTGGGTGAAAAGGGCAAGGGTGTGCAGTTGCTCTCGCGCGAAGCCACGCAGCTTGGCCAAACGCTTGAACTGAGGATTCAGGGCGACGTATACAAAGTGAAACTGCCGCTGATCGGTGCGTATCAAGCCGCAAACGCGCTTGTCGCCGCTGGCGTCGTGATGGCGAGTGGAGGCGACGTGGAAAGCCTGCTGTCGCATCTCGCGCGGTTGCAGCCCGTCCGTGGCCGATTGGAGCGCGCCGTTATCACCAAAAGCGGCGCACCCGTTTATGTCGATTATGCGCACACGCCCGACGGCCTGCGCGCCGCAATCGCGGCATTGCGTCCGCATACCAAGGGCAAGCTGATCACCGTCTTTGGTGCAGGTGGTGACCGCGACACGGGCAAGCGTCCGGAAATGGGCGCGGTTGCGGTTGCGGATTCCGACATTGTGATTGTGACCGACGATAATCCACGCAGCGAAGATCCGTCGCTTATTCGCGCAGACATCATGGCGGGCGCGCCCGGCGCACATGAAATTGGCGACCGGCGCTATGCCATTGCCTTTGCCATCGAACATGCCGAACCCGATGATATCGTCCTGATCGCGGGTAAGGGGCACGAACAAGGGCAAATTATCATGGGCCGCGTTTTGCCATTTGACGATGTCGAAGTCGCGCGGGAATGTGCAGCATGACGCCCTTGTGGACTTTTGAAGAATTGCTGGCTGCGACCGGCGGGACCGCTGCCGGACATTTTGATGTCCATGGTGTTGCGTTCGACTCCCGCGAAATCGGGGCAGGGGATTTGTTCTTTGCGCTCAAGGGTGCGGAAACGGACGGGCATCGGTTCGTCGAAACAGCATTTGCCAATGGTGCAGCTGGCGCGATTGTGTCGCAACCCGTGCCTTTTCCGCATATTCTGGTCAGCGACACGATGCAGGCGCTTGAGGCACTTGGCCATGCGTCGCGCGCACGGACCAAGGCCAAGATTATCGGTGTAACGGGTTCTGCGGGTAAAACGGGGACCAAAGAGGCGCTCTATGCTGCGCTGGACCGCTATTCACGCGGGCGCGCGCACCGGTCGGTTAAAAGCTATAACAACCATGTCGGCGTCCCGCTCAGCCTCGCGCGCATGCCCGCAGACTGCGATTTCGGTATTTTCGAGATGGGCATGAACCATGCCGGTGAAATGCGGGCGCTCAGCAAGATTGTGCGTCCCGACGTCGCGATTATCACCACCATTGCCCCGGCGCATATCGAATTTTTCAAGGATGAGGGCGCCATTGCAGATGCCAAGGCGGAGATATTTGAAGGCTTGGCCGAAGGTGGCACGGCCATCCTGCCGGCCGATAGTCCGCATTATGCGCGGCTTCGTGCGGCTGCGGAAAAATATACCGGCAATATCGTGTCCTTTGGCTTTAGCGCGGATGCCGATGTCCGCGTGGTCGACCATATGCCTGCAGAGGGCGGCACGCTGATCACCGCGAAAGTGCGCGAAAATATGCTGTCCTTCACGCTGTCGCAGCCCGGCGCGCATTGGATTGCCAACAGCATGGCGGTCTTGGCCGCAGTTTCCGCGGCAGGCGGAGATCTGGCGTCGGCTGGCCTTGCCATGGCGGAAATGGGCGGCCTTGCCGGGCGCGGCGCGCGCCATAGCATTCGCATTGGTGATGGCACCGGCGTTCTTATTGACGAAAGCTACAATGCCAACCCTGCATCGATGTTGGCGACGATCGGCCAGTTGGGACACGCAACCAGTGGCCGCCGAATTGCTGTTTTGGGCTCGATGAAGGAACTCGGCGCAAAAAGTGCGCAATATCACAGCGCACTCGCCACCCCCTTGGCCGCGGCAAAGGTGGATTATGCACTGCTTGTCGGTCAAGAGATGGAAATTCTCGCCGAAGAGTTGAAAGCAGGGGTTGAGGGACCAGCCAATTTCGCGCATTGCGCGACCGCGCAGGAGGCATTGGCCCTTCTGCAAAATTATCTTTGCGCATCAGACACGATATTGGTCAAAGGTTCCAATAGTATGGGACTTTCCTCCATCGTCAGCGCGCTGACGGGTGGGAAAAACTAATGCTCTATATATTGGCCGAATATCTTGGTTTTCCGGGTATTTTGAACCTTATCCGTTATCTCAGTTTCCGTTCGGGGGCAGCTGTTGCCACCGCGCTTGTCATCGGTCTGCTCATCGGTCCGCGCTTCATCAGCATGCTGCGTGTCCGTCAGGGCAAGGGCCAGCCCATTCGCAGCGACGGCCCGCAATCCCACCTCGCCAAGGTCGGCACCCCGACGATGGGTGGCTTGATGATTTTGGTGTCGGTCGGTGTTTCGATGCTGCTGTGGATGGACCTGACCAATGTGTATGTTTGGGCGTGTCTGCTGGTCACCGCAGGCTTTGGCACCGTCGGGTTTCTCGACGATTATGACAAGGTCAAAAAGCGCAGTCACAAGGGCGTTTCGGGCAGGGTCCGGCTGCTGATGGAGTTCGCAATTGCGGGCGTTGCGGTATCGCTGATTGTCTCGCAATCGGGCGGCATGTTGTATCTGCCCTTCGTCAATGGCCCCGTTGTCGATCTGGGTTGGTGGTATGTGCCCTTTGGCGCGTTTGTCATTGTGTCCTTTGGCAATGCGGTGAACCTGACCGATGGCCTTGACGGCTTGGCCACTATGCCCGTGATTATCGCGTCCATCGCATTCATGCTTATCGTCTATATGGTGGGTAACGCCAAATATGCGGCCTATTTGGGTATCCCCTTTTATTTGGGCGCTGGCGATCTTGCGATGTTGTGCGGCGCAATTGTGGGTGCTGGTCTGGCGTTCTTGTGGTT
>CAZCXQ010000081.1:0-8393 GCA_964502655.1 uncultured Sphingorhabdus sp. | reverse complement strand
GAAGGCGCAAAGTCAGCGCATTTCTGTTCCATGTGCGGACCAAAATTCTGCTCGATGAAAATCAGCCAAGAAGTGCGCGAATTTGCGCGGTTGCAGAATCAGCCAGCCGAAGGCTTTATCGCCGCTGCAATTCCTCCCCGGAACGGGGAGGGGGACCATGCGCAGCATGGTGGAGGGGTACCACGCAGAGGCGCAGAGAACGCAGAGGGTATGACCGAAGAGGAAGCCGAAGCCGGCATGGCGCAAATGAGCAAGGTCTATGACGAAACCGGCCGTGAGCTATATATGGGCGCCGGTGATCGGGAGCATGATTGATTTTTGTGCCTATCGGGTTCACAACCCGGTTGCACTTTGTTCAAAATGATTGGCGTAACATCAATGCCAAAGCCGGAGTCAAGATTGTGAATGGCGCAGCAATGGCGGCAGTTTTAACGACTGCCGCCTTTGCTTTTGTTATCTGGTTTGCTTGGCTCGGAACCTATGAACCGTCACCTGCAAAGCTGTGGTCTTCGTTCGCGGCCTGGTTCTTACCGCTGTTTTATGCCGGGGGATGGGCTGCTGGATGGAGCATAGGGGAAACGACAGGTACACTGCTCTTGCTTATTTTCTTCAGTTTTCTGGCGTGGGTCCGCCAGAACGCACCATTCTGGGGCGCGGACTTAGGGCAGTCTATGCGGGACGTGTGGCTGGAACGACGCGCAAAGGCCAATGCGACTAAGGCACAAGCGCGCAAAGACAGTGACGAAACCGGCCGCGAGCTATATATGGGCGCTGGTGATCGGGAGCATGATTGAGGCCTGCCTTATTGGAACCATGACCGCGAAGCGCTACCGGTCATTAATGAGGCTAGAATGTCAGCGCCTTCAGCTGTTGATGAAATGCAGTTGCATAATTTTCTCTTTCCAACCAATTTGAGTTTTGGAGGGAAAAGGATGCTGTCTGAAAGAGAAAAGGCGGAGTGTTGGGAAATCGGCTGTCAAAACGACGCCATGCGCAATGCTTTTCTAATACCAAACTTAATTCGGCTTTTAAATGCCTCACTGCCAGTTCGAATACTCGATATTGGCGCTGGGACAGGATATGTACCGCGCATTGTAAATGGAGGACTATCCTATCGACCCAATTGGACTTTGATCGATATTAATCCCGAGCGATTGCAAATCGCAAAGGAAATGCAGTCCGACGAATTCCAATTAACCAATATTGTTGCGGATATAAGTAGCCATCAGTTCGACGAGCAGTTTGATTGCATTCTCGCAACTTTCACTATGCTTGAAATTCTCGATGTTGACGTTCTTATCGATCGACTGCCGCATCTCGTGCGCGACGCTGGACTCCTTCTCGTAAGCCTACCGGATATGTGGATCGACGTCCTTGAACATGGCCGTAACGAGCCTGAGTTCGTGAAGCAGTTTTTGTCGGGTTCTACGTCACTACCGAAGATTGATAAGTTCACCAATAACGCTTATCCTTTCAGAGCAGTGCGGATCGAACATCTCATATCGCGTGTGCTTGCATCGGGTTTCGAGCTTATAGAGCTTACGGAAAGCGAAGGCGATCATGCTGGCGTATATCTCCTCGCGTTCAAACGCCGGGGAGGGCAGTAATGACTGCTCATTGGATATCATTTGGTGGCAACGCGTATTTGAGCTTGGCAGCAGAAGCGATTCACCGTGTTCGCCGACCACTCACTCCAGCTGAGATGTTGGAAATAGCCAAGCGAGATAATTTCTTGCCTGAACATCTGTTTGGCTTGACCATGCACAAAACGCTCGGCGCAAGACTGTCTGAGCACATTCGTTCTGAAAGTGGAAATTCGCCGTTTTTCAGGACTGCGCCCGCGACCTTTTTTTTGCATGAGCTTGCAAACGACCCAGATGCACCACCCGAATATCGAAGCGTTTATGTTGGGCATTTACGGTCGAAATCAATCCGGAAGGAGAGCGTGCTCGTTGCGCCTCGCAGCGAACTATCGAAATCCATCTATGGAAGATACGTCACGTTTGAAGAAAATCACTTTGAAAGTCTATATCGCAATACCTGCAAGTTTATGGATCGTGCAAAGGCGGAACAAGATGATACAGTAAAACAATTCGTTACATTCACTTTAGTTTTTCATGATAAAAAAATACTTATACATCGGAGAGGTAAATTTACGACAACCAGTGAAACGCTGAAAGGCCAATTAAGCGTCGGGTTTGGCGGTCACGTAAATGACATGGATTTTGACCTATTTAGCCAAGGAAAAGATGCATTTCGGTCAAATGCTGCAAGAGAGCTTAAAGAAGAGCTGTTTCTTGATGATATCTATCGGGAACGAGATGACGCCATGAAACGCACCGACGTCTTAGGATATATTAACGTAGATGACAGTCCGGATGCTGAGCATCATGTAGCGGTGCTAATCGCATTTGAACATTTGACACCAGAAATTCCCAAGAAGGGGGAGTTGTCTATAACTCAACTTAGCTGGCTAGACCTTCGATGCCCTCTAAATGATCTTAGTGATTTTGACCTTTGGTCAGGCATGATACTGCAAAATATATACGAAGGACGAATCAGGTTAGGATCGTAATGCCAACCCACAAAGATACCGCTGCTATCGAACTTAAAGTTGCTCTCGATAATCGAGCCTTTGAAATTCAACTTTTTTGGCAGAGATCAAATTACTTTCTAGTTCTTATGACCGCACTCGGCGCAGCGACCTTCTCAATTAAGGATATCCTCTTTTCTCCATTGATTGCGACGCTCGCCACAGCAGCTTCATATTTTTGGTTTCGGACCAATCTCGGTTCAAAATTTTGGCAAGAAAGCTGGGAGGTGGAGGTCGCCGCCTTGGCCCGAGAGCAAAAAATACGTTCTTTCGAGCGACCGACCGTTGAAGTTATCAAACAGGTAGAAGAAGCTCTTTCAATCGGAAAGACTGATCAAACCAAGGGATACCTTAGAAAATGGATCGATAGGCAGATAGCAAACAAATATTCAGTTACGTACAATATGATTCTGCTTTCTATGATAGCAACGCTGATGTGGTCCATAATTACCGGTGCTTTGGTATATCGTCTTATTGATTATCACTGCGATTTTCGTGACGAGGGCCTGCGTTGTTACACCAGTCGCGTGTTCCCGCATCCCTCTTTACATGATGGGCAAGCCAGGATTTCACGAGTTACTGTGACAGGTTTAAAAGCACGCGACTAAGCTGAGAAAATTTGGCGATCCAATACCAATCACCCCCTCACCCCAACCTAACCAACGCTTCATCTAGCGCCTGCAAAAACTGTGACCGGTCGGCTTTGGCGAAGGGGGCGGGGCCTCCGGTGATGCCGTCCATTCCGGCGCGCAGGTCGGCCATGATCAATTACGGTGACACGTACGATACGCCCCATGATTCACGGTGACAGTGCACTGAATAGGAGTTGAGTGCACTGTCACCGTAATTCCCCGTAAATCCCGAAAATGCACATCGGTGCTTGGCGGGAACGGCTGGTCATCGCTCGGTAGAATTTAGTAACCTGTGACGTTCATAATGATTTTAAAACCGTGGCTTAACGGGAGAGCAAATTCCCCAATGCCTCGCAACGGCACGGGAATCTTTGCAATACCATCCTGTGTCACCTCTGGATTGGGCTTCGCTCTCGCAAGCCTTCACTTCATTCAACTTAGGTGTCGCAAAGAACCATAAATCAGAAGCCCCTGTTACACGATTAATCGTTAGGTTAGCGCTCTCGGCACCCTCCGTTAATGACTGAGCATACAGCGCCGACTTATTGACTGCATCGATACGTCCCGAGGATGCTTCCGATATTGTGAAAGGAAAGCCTGACAAAATCAAATCTCGGATCTGCCCCTCCCGAACACTTACTTCGAAGGTATAGTCGTGGGTTTGATTTTTAACGGTTTGGTTTTCTTTGATGCTGACGTTGGATAGGCGGCACTGCAGAAAGAAAGATGGCTTAGCTGAAGATGGGGGAGGCTTGGTAGTTGACCCGACAGGAGCGGCTATCACAAGCCCCGCTAGCAATGACATCAGATAGTATTTCATCACACGTAGCTCCCCCTTTGCTCGCACGTCGATATCACGGATTTACGGTGACAGCGCACTTACTAGGAGTTGAGCGCACTGTCACCGAAACCTAGTGAGCTTGTAGCAACCATCGGCGATTGGCCCAAGTAGGAGCGGCTAGTATGCGAGCCGTTCGTATAATCCGCCACGCACCCCATCCACCCCACACGGAACACCACGCGCTCCCATCGGTTAACCCTCCCTCGCAACCGTCCGTATGCTGACGCTGACGTGCTTTGGCTGTTCGGATCAACCGAAGGAGCCCCATATGAACAAAGCACTTATCACAACATTGATCGCCGCGACTGCGCTGACGGGTGGCTGCACCTCTTATGGCGGTGGCTCGGCCTATGATGATGGCGGTTTTGGTTATTATGACCGCGCGTCGTACCAACGTTATGGCAATTATGATTATAACCGGCCCGACCCCAGATATAATGGCTATTATGCCGACCGCTATTATCGCCAAGACCGCCGTTATCGCGAACGGCGCTTGAACGATGGTGACCGGATTTATCGTGGCCAGAACGGCCAATTTTATTGCCGCCGGTCCGATGGCACGACGGGTCTGATCGTCGGTGCCGTTGCCGGCGGTGTGCTGGGCAATATCATCGCGCCGGGCAATTCGGAAACGCTGGGCACCATATTGGGTGCCGTCGCCGGTGGTGCCGCGGGACGCGCCATTGACCGCAACGACGTGCGCTGCCGCTAAGACATTTCACGAACGGGCGATCGCTGCGGGTCGCCCGTTCAAAAAAACAACTTTCCTACATGGTCCGCTTTATGTTTCTGTTGCGGACATGACAGATGCATCGCCGCCCAATCCAAAGCCCACCCCAAACCCCGCCCCAAACCCTGACGCCGGTTCCGACGTTGGTTCTGACGCGGATTTTGACGATCTGTTGGCCTTTACCCCGGTGCCGATGCAGCGCCGCCGTGCCGATGGGTGGAGCGCGGAGCGGCAGCGGCGTTTTATCACCGCTTTGTCGGTCATGGGGGCGGTTGGCCCGGCGGCGCGGGCGGTGGGCATGGGGCGGGCTTCGGCCTATCGCTTGCGCGAACGGGCAGGGGCGGCTGGCTTTGCCGAGGCGTGGGACATTGCGATTGCCTGTGGCGCGGACCTGCAATTTCACACCGCGCTGGATCAGGCGATTAACGGCGTCACCACGGTGCGCGTCATGCGCGGCGGGACGGTTGAAGTTGTGAATGCGCCCGACCGCAAGGTTTTGAACGCGGCGTTATTGTCCAAGACCCGCCTGTCCGCGGCGCTTTCGGCGCAGGCGCAGGCGGTTAAAGCGACAAGGGAGACATGAAAAATGCGTGGCGCGGTTGCTTTTGTCGCTTTTGCCGGGGCGGAGGCCCCTGCTTGCTTGATGGCATACGCGCGCGGCTTAGGAATGGCTGGCATAACGCGCAGGCGGCGTTATGCTGCGCGTTCATCGCCCACAATAGTTGAACCATCATGACGAAGCCCAAAAATCCCAGCTGGTTGGACATTTCCATGGATGCCTTCGCGCTCGCGGCGGAATCCAACATGGTGATTGCGGCGCGCCTGGGCAGTCTGGCGCTCGGCGGGCCAAATGCGGTGCGTGAGGCGGAGCGGATGGTGAGCGAAAAACTCGCGGCGAACATCACGCTTGGCGCGGACCTGATGACCGGCAAGCACGGGCTGACCCCCGAAAGCATGGTCAGCGGCAGTATCAACCATTACGCCAAACATGTGGCCGCGAACCGCAAACGGCTTTTGGGTTAAAGCAGGCGGCTAAACACCCGCGAAAATGGCGGTGAAGTAGGGAAAAAGCGGGATTCGACCTTGTTGTTTGCTAATAGCGTAAATTAGGCGTATAACCCCAACACGCTATCGTCGACCGCGACGGAATTTGAGGCGCGTATCTGATGAAATAAGCGGAGCGTGCAACGTTTTTCCCAACACGACTTGGCTACCCACTTGGCGCTGTTGCCCGGTGGTCACCTGTTTCGTGAAAGGAACATATTATGCCTACTGGCACCGTAAAATTCTTCAATGCCGATAAAGGCTATGGCTTTATTGCACCCGATGGTGGTGGCGATGACAGCTTCGTGCACATCTCGGCTGTTCAAGCTGCTGGCATGCACTCGCTCGACAAAGAGCAGCGCGTAAATTTCGAAGTCGAAATTGGCCGCAACGGTAAAGCTTCGGCTGTAAATCTTTCAGCTGCTGATTAATCAGCACTAAGGTTTAAAAAAAAGGGCTGCCGAAAGGCGGCCCTTTTTTTGTGCGCCGCGCTGCCAGTTAATTCAGCACCGCGCCGGTCATCCACATCACGGATAAAATGATGATCGCCAGAAACAGCGAAATAGCGAGCACATAACGCACGCCCTGATTTTTGACGCCGCCGCTGGCTTCCTCTTCCGTCACATCGATTTTATCGCCATCCTTGTGCATGCTCTCACTCCTCTTCGAACGAAATAGGTAAGATCGAATGGAAGTGTAACCGACGAAACGCCGAGTTGTTACCGCGGTCTCAGAAATGGCCAGTCGATGACCTGTCCCACCCAAAGGGCAAGCCAGATAAGCACAGGCTGAAAAGCCAGCCTTGGCCCATGGTACCACCAGCCCAATGCTTCACCGCCAAGCGAAATGCCATTGATCGCGTGGTTGAGGTTTGCGGGCCAGACGCACAGCGCATATAGCGCAAGGCCAATCCCCGCCCATTTGCGCAGTTGCGGGACGAGCAAGCCCATTGCGCCTGCGATTTCGGCAACACCAGTGAAGGCGACCATGAAATGGGGGAAGGGTACCCAGTCGGGCGTGATCGCTATAAAACCGCGCGGTGCGACAAGGTGCAATATACCTGCGCCTAGATAGAAAATCACGAGCAGAATTCGAAACCCGACCCGGATCATCAGCGTTTCCGGACAAACTCCGCCCGCAGCACGAGGCCCTTGATGCCGTCAAACCGGCAGTCGATCTCTTGTGCGTCACCAGTCAAGCGGATGGATTTGATGAGTGTTCCGCGCTTTAATGTCTGGCCCGCACCCTTTACGGTCAGGTCCTTGATCAACGTGACCTGATCGCCGTCCGCCAGAATATTGCCCACCGCGTCACGGACCTCGACTACGCCGTCCTGTTCGGATTTGGCATTGGCTTCCGCCGCGCTGATCCATTCGCCAGATGCCTCGTCGTAAACATATTCGTCGCCAGTTCCGTCCGTCATCATTCAATCCCCGTTTTGATATTGCCCCGCCATAGCGCCATTTACGCGCGCGCGAAAGCCAGTTGCAATTTGCAACGATGTCAGTAAGATTTTTCGCGATAGAGTGGAGAGTTATATGGCGCAGGCTGAAACGGTTGTAGATGTATTGATTGTAGGCGCTGGTTTATCCGGCATTGGTGCGGCGGCGCATCTGACCATGCAATGCCCCAATAAAAGCTATGCCATTGTCGAACAGCGCGCTGACATGGGCGGCACTTGGGATCTTTTCCGTTACCCCGGCATCCGGTCGGACTCGGACATGCATACCTTGGGCTACCGCTTCAAACCATGGCTGCACGAAAAAACAATCGCTGACGGCCCGTCGATTCATGAATATGTCCACGAAACGGCCGATGAATTTGGCATCACGCCGCATATCCATTTTGGGCACAAGGTTGTCTCGGCAAATTGGTCCAGCCCCGATGCGCGCTGGCATGTAACGGCCAAGGCGGTCGATGGCGGTAAGGAACGGCGCTTTGCCGCGCGCTTCCTGTTCATGTGCGCCGGTTATTATGACTATGATCAGGGCTATAAACCAGATTTCCCGGGCGAAGCCGACTTTGGCGGCCAGATCGTCCACCCGCAGCATTGGCCCGAGGGGCTGGACTATAGCGGTAAGAAGGTAACGGTCATCGGTTCGGGCGCGACCGCAGTGACCATTGTGCCGGTGATGGCGCAGCAAGGCGCGCAGGTGACGATGCTGCAGCGTTCGCCGACCTATATGGTGTCGCGTCCTGCGATTGACCCCTTCTCCAAATTTGTTCGCAAAATCATGCCGGAAAAGCTGGCTTATGCGCTGACGCGCTGGCGCAACATTAACATGCAGCGGTTCACTTATTGGTATGCCCGCCGCAATCCAGCGAAGCTCGGCGAAAAGCTGGTCAACATGGCCCGTGAAGCGCTGCCGGCCTCAGTGGATGTCGATACCCATTTCGTCCCCAAATATGGCCCATGGGAACAGCGCCTGTGTCTGATTCCAGATAGCGACATGTTCACCGCCATAAGCGAGGGCAAGGCCGAGGTGGTGACGGACCATATCGACCATTTCACCAAGACGGGCATTCAGCTGAAGTCCGGCAAGCATATTGAAT
>CAZCXQ010000080.1:0-8426 GCA_964502655.1 uncultured Sphingorhabdus sp. | reverse complement strand
CAGCCTCACCGAGAAGGTCGAGCTGTTCCGTCAAAACGGCCAAATATTCCGCGAAGATGACGAGCTATTTACCGAAACCAGCTGGGCCGCTGTCATGATGGGACAGGGTATCAAGATGGGCGGGCACAACGCCATGGCAGACGCGGTGAGAGAACCAAATACGCGGCGCGAAATTGACGAAATGGAAAAATCGATCCAGTTTGTGGTCCAGCACATGCCGTCACATGGCGAATATCTGAACCGATATTGCCCCGCCGCTGTTTGAAAAAGGCAATTTCCCTCATCAAACCGGGGTTCAATCGGCCAGAGCCACATCCTTTTTTTCCAGTGCCCTGAGCTCGCCTGATTCACGCGCTTTTCGGCCGTACACCAATTCAAACAATGGGCTTGCCATCATCGTGGTGACAATCGCCATAAGCACCAGCATTGAGAATAATGTCGGTCCGATTATGCCTTTTTGCAGGCCGATGTTGATGATGATGAGTTCCATCAAACCACGTGAGTTCATCAACGCGCCGATACCCAATGCGGTGCGATTGTCTTCGCCAGCGACCCGCGCCGCGACATAGCACGCACCAAATTTGGCGACGATCGACCCTGCCAAAATGACCAGTGCGATCAACAGCAACGGAACCGTGTTGACCATATCCATGCGCGTGTTGAGCCCAGAATAAGTGAAGAACATCGGCAGCAATAGAACGACGGCAAGCGGCTCAACCTTCTTCTTTAGCTCTTCAACAAATAGTCCGCGGGGCATAACAACCCCCAAAATGAAGCCGCCGAAAATTGCATGGATACCAACTGCGTCCATGATGAACGCCGAAAGACAGAATGCAGCGATGGTTATGCCAAGCACAGTCATGCTCATCTCGCCCTCGCGCTCGACGATTCGGCCAAGCGGCGCGAAAATTTTGCGGCCAAACAGGATGATAAACATGGCGTAAAGCAGCCCGCCACCTATTGCGAGAACGGCAACGCCTGGGCCTGCGCCAAAGGTTGCCAGAACCACTGCCAGCACACACCAAGATACCGCGTCGTCAAAGGCGCCGGCGGCAAGCGACAATGTGCCGAGCGACGTTTTTGCTAGCCCTCGTTCGTTAATGATGCGCGCCAACATCGGGAATGCGGTCAGCGCGATGCAGGCGCCCATGAACAAAGTCGCGCTTGATTGCGAAATTCCCGGTGTAAAGAGACCCGGAACAGTCAGCAGCCATGGGGTCAGCCATATTGCAATCAAAAACGGGGCCGCAATACCCGCGAATGATACACTCATCGCGCTCTTTGCTTTGGATTTGAAATGGTCCAGTTGCAACGTTGTGCCGACCAAGAACATGTACAAACCGACACCCAATTGTGCCCCCGAATATAGCACATTTTTAGTCGGTCCGGGGAAAACCGCGGCCTGTGCATCCGCGAAAAAATAGCCAAATAATGATGGGCCGAGGATCACGCCTGCAATCATTTCGCCAACAACCTGGGGTTGACCAAGATATTTTTGGCCCAGTTTGCCGACGATCCGGCAGGTTAATATGATGATAGCTAACTGCAAAAAGAAGTGGACGCTAAAATCGGTTGGCGTGAAGCTGCTCGCAGTCGCGGCCTGTGCAGGACCGTTGGGCTCCAGCACTTTGGAAAGCGTATCTATTGCGCTAGCGAGCATTTCAGAAAACACACCCTTCCCCTTCCATGGATATGAAACGCCTATAGGTAAATGCAAATGTATCGATCGTTTGTGGAACGGGCATATTGTCGTCAGGCAACACCGAACACGATTGCAAGAGCACCGCATAGAGCATAATTTTGGTATTGTGAGAGAAAAGTGATCAGGCGGCATCTAATTTCGAAGTAAACAGCGGCCGCCGACACACGCTAAAGCGCTCCGCCCTCTCCGGGATCACTTCTGCCGTCAGATTGACCCCAGGTTCATGCAGTTGCCCAATTCTGGCCGTCCGTTGTCTGCGCACAGCTCATCCTGATCCTACCAAAGAAGCCACTGATAGGCCTTCGAGGGCCTGCCCCCAGGCCAAAAATGTATGTCCCCTTTTTGGTGCCACCAAATGCTGAACGTTATGGCGTACATTGGGCGCATAGCGGCCATTATCTTAGGTCGAATCATAAACTCTGAACGGCTGCAGGATCTGATTTAAAATATCATCTGCGCTAGCTTACCTGTTGCCTCCTCAACAAACACCGACGACGCAATCATTAGATGCACCCATGGTTCCAGCATCGGGCTGCGGATGTAGTCGGGCAGGCCCCTGACGCTTGCCTAGCCCTTGTAGTTCGCCCGGCAACCTTGACATATGGGGCTCGCGCCGCGATCGGCAGGGCACTTTGCAGCCACACTGTACGTGCCAACTCATGCATTTGGGTGTACAACCCATTGATCAGCCGTTCTGTTTGGATTTTTTGCTGGGAAGTGCGTGAAGCTCGTCAGCGCGGTGTATATTATCTGTCCTTTTGGTGTCATTCGCCCATGCGTTCAGCAAGCCAAACGCACAGGGGCTTTTGAAAGTTTTGGTTCCAGGCAGTTTTAGGAACTATTGCTGGTTGGAACCGCAATTGGATTGACCGAATAGATCTCAGTCGAGCGCCCATTCCCTTTAAGTTTGATTTTGCGCAGCCAATCCATGTCCACCAGTAGGTCGCTGGTTCGAACCCAGCAGGTCTCACCATATATTTCAATGACTTATCTAGATATTCTGGGTTCGTTGTTGTCCATATGGTGGCGCTAAGCATCACATAGATTGCACCGCAACCAGGAATCCTCCCAAACGGTGCGATCCGTAAGATGTTGAGGTGAGTGTCTGTTAAAGAAGCGCGCGCTATTATCGCGAACATTTCAGTTCATAATCCGCCTTTGCGTTCAAGTCGTCCGGTAACAGTTAGACGTTTATAGTGCAGACTAAGGCAGTCTCTCGAACGTCAACCCCGCATGCGCCTCAAGCCTTTTGATCAGCTTGTCGCCCAAAATCGTGGCTGGCGTCCAGAAGCCGCCCGGAACATCGTCAGACACATCTTTGGCAAGGCAGGCGGCGGCCTGAGACAGCATCTTTGCCGTTGATCCATAGCCCGGATCTCTGTCTCCCGTGACGCGGCAGTGGATCGTTTCGCCCTTGGCCGTTGACCCGAGGAAAACAATGTCAAAATTTCCCGCAAGCTGCGCTTTTTCGCTTGGCCCCTCACCCGGCTTTGGCAACACAAAAGTTTCCAGCAGCCAGCGGATTGGGGGCACGGCCAGGCCGATCATAAGGGCATTGGCACCCCAATGCGCGGCGCGCGCCTTTTGCTTGCCGGAGCCACCCTGACCCGTCACGACGGCCTCCTCATATTTGAATTCAGTACCATAGCTGTTGTTGCTCAGGGCGTTTGACCGATGCACCACCCGTGTGTTAATACCCGCCATGATAAACGGCGCAATCCAGCCACCATAGACATTGTCATATGCGATCTGCACATCAGGCTGCGCGATAGTGAACCCATGGCTTTGTGGGCAGAGGCTATAAGGGTCTTTAAGTTCGCGTCGCAAATCGGCGTCGCTGACCGCTTCTTTGACCATGTTAATCATGCTGGCGATGGTGCCGCCGGACGCGCCGCCCTTCATGCTGACCACCCGCATGTTTATCCGGTCACAACTATGTCCGAATTGCGCCAATGCGCCGCGTTGCAGGAAGTGGACGCCCAGATCGGACGGGATGCTGTCAAAGCCACAACAATGCACAATCCGCGCACCGCTTTTGATGGCGTCAGCTTCATGCCGCAATTGCATTTTGCGGATCCACTGCGGCTCGCCTGTTAGATCGCAATAATGGGTCCCTGTGGTGGCGCAGACCTGAACGAGCACGTCACCATATAGCGCATAGGGGCCGACCGTTGACATGACGACAGTGGTCTGCGCGCACATTTGCTTCAGCGCATCTTCATCCGCAGCGTCAGCAACGATAATCGCTATGCCCGGCAGTCCAATCATATCGCGGACCTGCTTAAGCTTGCTGAGCGAACGCCCTGCGATCGCCCATTTAATCGATCCATCGGCGAACTGCTCTTGCATGTAGCGCACGATGATCTGGCCGACAAAGCTGGTGGCGCCGTACACGATGATATCAAATTTCTTTTCGGCCATTTTTATTCCCCCGCGCAAAGCAACTTTGCATGTTTACCCGTGTTCTATGATGTTAGCTGACGGCGTCGCACATGAATGAAGCATGGGTCATTCACGCGTTCCAAGCAAATCGCGGGCGACCACCCAATTGTGGATCTCGCTTGGTCCATCATAAATGCGCATCGTGCGTAGCTTGTTTGAAAGCAGATATAGCGGCATTTCGCGTGTCATGCCCATGCCACCGAACATCTGCATCGCATGGTCGACGATGTCATATGCGGCTTCGGTGCAATAGGATTTGATCATCGAAATTTCCTGCCGCGTGTCGCGCCCTTCATCGATTTTCCATGCACAGTCATAGGTCATCAAACGCATGGCATGAATGCGCGTGGCGGCATCGGATATCCAATTTTGAACCGTCTGACGCGAAGACAAAGGTTTCCCAAATGTGACGCGCTGTGGCGCATATTCAATCATCATGTCCAATGCGCGCTGCGCCATGCCGATCGACCAGGACGCCATTTCAATACGCCGCGTGCCAAGCCGCACCTGCATGGGCAGAAACCCCTGCCCGCGCGTCCCGAGCAATTTCCAGCCCGGAACACGGCAATCGTCCAGCGCGATTTCATAGGTCGCGGTGCCGTCAATCATCGGGATTTTACGTAACACGTTGAACCCGGGCGTATCGCGGTCCACCAAAAATGCCGACATGCCATTGCGGCCATTGGCGTTCTTGTCGGTTACCGCCATCAAGATCGTGAAATCGGCTTCGTCCGCTTTGGTAATCCAGATTTTGCGGCCGTTAATGACCCAGTCGTCGCCATCTTGGACGGCGGTGGTTTTCATCAATTGCGGATCAGCACCAGCGCCAGGCTCCGAAATGCCAATGGCAGAAATGGTTTCTCCCCGCACATAAGGTGCAAGATAATGCTCGCGCTGCTTTTCGTCCGCAGCCGCCGTCATCATACGCAAATTCGGAGAATCTGGCGGCAATGTATATGGCGTCGCGGTACGACCCAATTCCTCACCGACCCCAACCATCGCCACCATCGGCAAATTCATGCCGCCGACTTCTTCAGGCGCATCCAGCCCCCACAGGCCCAGATCTTTCGAGACTGCGTCAACCTTGGCCTGTTCATCCTTGGTAAGATAGCTGCCTTTGCCTGCAGTATCGCGCGCGAGAACCTCACCTTCGAGCGGCACCAATTGGGAGTCCACAAATTTGCGGACCAGATCCTTTAACATCCGATGTTCTTCGGCGAGTTCAAAATTCATCCATTGGGCCTTTATCGACTAATGTGGCGGCATACGAAACTAAACTGAGCCGTGCTTCGCGGCACTTACGATCGACGTCATATTCTTCACCGAAGCCAAAGCCACCATGCGTTTGGACGCACATGTCAGCGGCGGCCCAGCTGGCTTCTGACGCCAGAAGCTTGGCCATATTCGCCTCTGCACCCGGGTTACCCCCAGCGTCAAATGCATGAGCCGCATGATGCACCATCAGTTCCGCTGCTTTTGCTCTTTGGTTCCGAACAGTGCGATGGGTTCAAGGCTCTCTGGCATTGCAATACCAAGCCAGCCCGCGTCGGACATCGATTTATAAAAGTCCGTTGGAAACACTGCATCGCGAATACTCTGCTGATCCTGCGTTAATGCGACGTCCACGGTGTTCGATCTCACTCTGACTAGCCTATGATGGTCAACAGCTAGCATTGGCTTTTGCTGCGCACAATCGGGACATCACAAACTGGGCGTAGGAAAATCGATTATGACTTGGTAGGCAGGGTGTGAAACTGGGATAATCGACGGGGCAAGAATGTCTTGTTTGCGGGCGGCGTCCAGTTCTGACAGTAGCGTCTGCAGGAAGTGACCAGACTATGACGAAAACGCTGACCCATCTTGAGCGCCTTGAGGCTGAGGCGATCCACATCATGCGCGAGGTTGTGGCCGAAGCGGAAAAGCCCGTCATGCTGTATAGCGTCGGAAAAGACAGCGCCGTTATGCTGCATCTGGCGCGCAAGGCGTTCTACCCCTCGCCGCCGCCATTCCCTTTGCTGCATGTCGACACGACGTGGAAGTTCAAAGACATGTATGCGCTGCGCGAAAAGGCTGCGCGCGATGCGGGTATGGAGTTAATCGTTCACCAAAATCCCGAAGCGATTGCGCGTGGCATTAATCCATTCGATCATGGATCGCTGCATACCGATATGTGGAAGACAGAGGGCCTGAAGCAAGCGCTCGATACATATGGTTTTGATGTCGCCTTCGGCGGTGCGCGCCGCGATGAAGAGAAAAGCCGTGCCAAGGAGCGTATCTTTTCATTTCGGACAGCGACGCATGGCTGGGACCCCAAGAACCAGCGTCCGGAACTCTGGAATCTTTACAATGCCCGCAAGGCGAAGTCCGAAAGCATCCGGGTATTTCCAATCTCAAACTGGACGGAGCTGGACATCTGGCAATATATCCATCTCGAAAATATCGAGATTGTGCCGCTGTATTTCAGCGCGCCGCGTCCCACGGTAACACGCGATGGCATGCTGTTGATGGTTGATGACGAACGTTTTCCATTACAGGATGGCGAAGTGCCCGCGGAACGGTCCATCCGGTTCCGAACGCTGGGCTGCTACCCGCTGACTGGTGCGGTCGAAAGCACGGCATCGACATTACCCGAAGTCATTCAAGAAATGCTGCTGACCACCACCTCCGAACGCCAAGGCCGGGCCATTGACCATGATCAGGCCGCAAGCATGGAAAAGAAGAAGCAGGAAGGATATTTCTAATGACTGCTTCGCTAGACAACCCGGTCATTTATAAAGCCGATGAACTGATTGCGTCGGATATTGATGCCTATTTGGACGTACATCAGCACAAATCGTTGCTGCGCTTTATCACCTGCGGTTCGGTCGATGATGGCAAATCCACACTGATCGGCAGGCTGCTGTACGATTCAAAAATGATCTTTGAAGATCAGCTGGCGACGCTCGAGTCCGATTCCAAGCGCATGGGCACCCAAGGTCAGGACATTGACTTTGCGTTGCTTGTGGATGGGCTGGCCGCCGAACGCGAACAGGGCATCACGATTGACGTCGCCTATCGCTTCTTCGCCACAGAGAAACGCAAATTCATCGTCGCCGATTGCCCGGGGCATGAACAATATACCCGCAATATGGTCACTGGGGCATCGACGGCTGACCTCGCGGTTATCCTGATTGATGCGCGCAAGGGCGTCCTCGTTCAGACGCGCCGGCATAGCTATCTTGCGAAGCTGCTGGGTATTCGGAATATCGTGCTCGCGGTGAACAAGATGGACCTGATCGACTATGATCAGGCAAAATATGACGCCATCGTTGCCGAATATAGCGAATTTGCGGCCAGTATCGGCATCAGTGATTTCACGCCGATGCCCATTTCGGGTTTCAAGGGCGGCAACATCACGGAAATCTCGCCAAACACCCCTTGGTACACGGGCCTCCCGCTGATGGCGCATCTGGAAACCGTTGCGCTCGATAATGATGCGGATCAGGCCAAGCCGCTGCGTATGGCTGTCCAATGGGTCAATCGGCCAAATCTCGATTTCCGGGGATTTTCTGGCCAAATTGCGACAGGGACGGTCCACCCCGGCGACGCCATTCGTGTTTTGCCATCGGGCAAGACAACCACGATCAAAAAAATCGTGACACTTGATGGCGAGCTTCAGGAAGCCGTCGCTGGCCAATCGGTCACCTTGTGCTTTAATGACGAAATCGACTGTTCGCGCGGTGATGTGATCGCCGCGGCTGACAATCCGCCAGAGGTAGCCGACCAGTTCGAAAGCACTATTGTGTGGATGGCAGATGACGCGCTTGTCCCTGGCCGTTCTTATTGGTTGAAACTTGGCACGCAGATGGTTTCTGCCACTGTGCAAGCGCCGAAATATACCGTCAATGTGAACAGCATGGAGCATATGGCGGCCAAAACGCTGGAGCTTAACGCGATTGGTGTCGCGGAAATTTCGACAGACAGGCCCATTGTGTTCGCGCCTTATGCGGAAAACCACGCACTCGGCGGTTTCATCCTGATCGACAAGATCAGCAACGCGACCGTTGCTGCCGGAATGTTGCACTTTTCGCTGCGCCGCGCACAAAATGTCCATTGGCAGGCCACCGACATTGGTCGCGACGCGCACGCCATGTTGAAGAACCAAAAGCCAAAGATTTTGTGGTTCACCGGCCTGTCGGGTTCTGGAAAATCGACCATCGCGAACGAGGTGGAAAAGGCGCTTCACCTGATGAACCGGCACACGTTCCTGCTGGACGGTGACAATGTCCGGCACGGGTTGAAC
>CAZCXQ010000079.1:0-8500 GCA_964502655.1 uncultured Sphingorhabdus sp. | reverse complement strand
CATGCCGCGGCGCGCAAGGACATCGACCTTGTGCTGCACATGGGTGACTATATCTATGAATATGGTCGCGGGGGCTATGATGGCGGCGCGAAATTTGCGGCGCGCCTTTTCCCCGCTGACGAAATCCTGACGCTGGCGGATTATCGCTTGCGCTATTCCAGCTATCGTTCGGACAAGCAATTGCAGGCACTGCACGCCAATTTCCCGATGATCGTAAATACCGACGATCACGAAATGGCAAATGACGCTTGGGAAGGCGGCGCGCAGAACCACAGCGTCGACGAAGGTGACTGGAACGCACGGCGCAATGCGGGGATGCAGGTCTGGCGCGAATGGCTTCCCGTTGGCGAACAGCCGTGGAAAGAATATGCCATCGGCGACCTCGCGACTTATTACCGCACCGACACGCGAGCGGTTGCGCGTTCGAAACCCTATTTTCATGGCGACCTGATGCGCGCGGCAGACCCGGCAAAGGCGTTTGCAGAGTTTCGTGATGGCGCATGGCGAGATCCGTCGATGACCATGTTTGGCTCGGAACAGGAAGCATGGCTTTCGCGCAGCATAGGCCGCAACACATCGACCTGGACTGTTTTGGGGTCGGGTACCAACATGGGCTATAACTACACCCCGGAATCCGCCATTGACTGGTTCCCGAAAGATGCGCCCGAACGCACACGTAACTTTGTGCGTCAGGGCATCGCTGCGGCGAAGGCAGGCCTGCCATACAATCTCGACAATTGGGGCGGATATCCAGCGGCACGTTCACGCATATTGGCCGCTGCGCAGCGCGCCGATGCCAACCTTGTCGTCATCACGGGCGACAGCCACAACGGATGGGCCTATGACCTGCCGGAAGGTGGCAAGCCCGCTGGCGTAGAATTTGGCGGCCACAGCGTATCCTCGCCCGGCTTTGAAAGCGCAACGCAAGGTACGGACCCGTCAACTGTCGCGCGCGGACTGCTTGAAGGCAATAAGCAGGAATTGCGCTGGGTGGACACATCCAACCGTGGTTACATGCATTTGGCTCTGACGCCGCAGGCTGCAACCAACGAATGGGTGTTCATGCAAACCATCAAAGACATTTCACTCGCGACCAAGCCGGGCCACAAAATGAAAGTCCGTCCAGGCCGCAAAGTCCTCGAACAGGCATAAGGCCCGTTTAACTGGTCGGTTAAATCGCCTTGATTTTGTCCATCGCCTCGCGCCATAGAGGATGTAACGGCGCGAGGAGAGAATGACATGCAGATGCCTGGCTTAGGATATAGCGAAGAGCAGATTGAGTTGCTGGATGTGGCGACGACCTTTTGTCGCGACAAATCACCAATCGATCGCGTCCGCAAGTTGATGGAAAGCGATCTTGGATATGACGCAGACATCTGGGCCGAAATTGCTGCTTTGGGCTGGACGGCCATTGCCATTCCAGAAGCACATAATGGCGTCGGGCTGACCATGGCTGAAGTCGTACCGGTGGTGGAACAAATGGGGCGGCATTTGATGGCGTCGCCGTTGGTCGCATCCACGCTGGCTGCGCAAGCGCTCATCGCTGGCGGCACAGAAGCACAGCGCGCGGAATGGCTGCCAAAGCTTGCCGAAGGGGCCATTGGTTCGCTCGCGCTGTCCGAAGCGCATGGCGACTGGGATTTGCTCAACATCACCGCGACGGCCAAGGTTGATGGCGACAGCATCCTGTTGTCCGGTGAAAAGCTGTTTGTGCTTTGGGCGCAAAGCGCGGATGTCATTATCGCATCGGTCATGCTTGACGGCAAACCAGCGCTTGTTGCTTTGACCGCGCATGATGTCGCTGGCCGTTTGCGCCGCGAATCCATCATTGACGAAACCAAGCGCAGCTTTGCGGTGTCACTCGATGGTTTGTCGGTGCCCCGCACCGCATTGCTGGACGTCGCGCGCGCTATGTCTACATTGGCCCATGTCGAACAGGCCGCCAATCTGTTGCAGAGCGCCGAAATGTGCGGCGGCGCGCAAAGCGTGATCGATTACACCGTCAGCTATCTGCAAACGCGCAAGCAATTCGGCAAAATCATTGGTGAGTATCAGGCGCTCAAACATCCGACCGTGGACGCATATGTCGACTATGAAAAAGCGCGGTCGCATTTGTATAGCGCCGCGAACAGTTTTAGCGATCAGGGGATGGGCGAAATCGCCGTGCGGATGGCGAAAGCCGCCGCAGATGGGACCTATAGCTTTGCCGCCGACCGCGCGATCCAGTTCCATGGCGGCTTTGGCTTTACCCATGATTGCGATGCAGGGTTACACCGCCGTGCCGCGATATTCCACGCTTCTCAATATGGCGATGCGGCATGGCAACGCGCGAAGCTTGCGCCATTGCTGCTCGGTTGACCGTGCTGTCAAAAGGGTCTGGGTAACCGCCCCTTACGTCGCCGCCTATCTCGATAAAGATGCATATCGCGCGCTGTGTGACACTAAATGGCGCGCGAACGGTAATATTTACACAAGGCCGATCTAGGGAATAAAGATCTTTATTATAAAGATAAAATAAAAATATATAGCCAATATGGCTATATTTGTTCTCGCAACGGTTGCGATAAATCGTGCAAATCTCGTCACAAAATTGAATTGCGCATAATAGAATCAATAAGCTCGGGTCGCATCGGCGCTTAGCCAATATCGATTGGCACGTTTCAAAAATTTGGTGAATGTCTGAAAATGGGCACGGCGGTTTATTCTGTTTGTGTGCGGTGGGAAAAATGGTCGAAATCCAACGTGATTTAAGCGTCAACGACCAGATCCGCACTTTCGAGGTTCCGATTAAGTTCACGCGAAAGCAGCTCGAAAAGATGCTGCTTGCCGTTCATGCGGATGCGCATGATAACGCCACATCTGATGAAGCTTTTAATCCAGCCGATGTTGCAGCGACGATGGCGGTCAAAAAAGCCGCTGACTTGATCGAAATTGCCAAGCGCCGTTCGCGTCTGATTTCTGCTGCAAATCTGTTCGCCGACCCTGCTTGGTTCATCCTTTTGGACCTGTTTGTTCGGCAGCATTCCGGTTTGGACACGAGCGTTTCCAGCGCTTGTCACGCGTCATTTTCGCCTGTCACAACAGCATTGCGTCACATTGCGATTTTGACCGAGCGGAATATCATTGTCCGGCGCTTCGACCCGCGCGACCAGCGCCGGGTATATCTGGAACTGACTGACGAAACGAAACAGGAAATTCAGCGTATTTTGCTGACTGACGATTATGATGAGCTAACCGTCGCGTCTTAAGCGTACCTCTCGGTCGTACCACGGGCGACCACCACCCCAACAATATTAGATGCTATTTCCGCGCAGCTGCATTGCGTGACCTGTTGCCCACTTTATGATAACAGCAGGTCCTGAGCATGTTTGCATTCCGTAGGAATTGACATTCGTTTGCAAAATCGACGGCCACAGTCTATTAAATGCTTCGAAATTCATAAATTTTTATACATTCTGCGGTTAATTCTATGAAATCACTTAATGAGCTGGATAGCAAGACGCTGCATGAAATCATGCAGCCATTGAACATCATAAGGCTCTCTTGTGGCAATATTCGCGCAAGGATTTCAAATCATCCGAGCGAGAATTCTGATTATATCGTTGAGAAAATGGTGCGTATTGAAGAACAAGTCATGCGCGCTACGAAGTTGTTGCAGGATTTAAAAAGGCACGATGATAATGACGGGCTACCCCGCGACAGTTAAGGGCAAATCATTATGTATGGCATGATTCACCGGGCTGTGCGGCAAATGGTTTTTGACGAGTTGGGTGAAGACGCTTGGCTCGCTCTCGAACAGAAACTGGATATCGGGCCGACCGAACTGCTCACGGGTATGGTGTATGACGACGCCCTGACCATCGCTATTATCTCGGAGGCGTCCGCGCGGTTGAACTTATCCGTTGATGTGTGTCTTTTCGAATTTGGGCGCTACTGGATTAAATATGCCGAGCGCGGTTCGCTCGCGTCGATCATGAATTTCACAGGCCAAGATTTGGCCAGCTTTATTGAAAATCTGGACAGATTACATCTTGCGGTGGGCGCAGCTATGCCCGGTGCGGTCTTGCCCTCATTCACCACAATATCGAAGGCGCCCGGACGGCTGATGGTGGAATATCGTTCGGATCGCACAGGTTTGGAGCCATTTGTTCTGGGGCTGTTCGATGGTTTAATTACACGCTTTGGTGCGACTGGCGACGTGAAGATCGCCGAGCATAAGGCAAATTCGATTGTCTTTGAACTTCAATATCAAGACGAAAGTTAACGCGTGCTGCTGAGATTTACGGAGCAGCAGCTAGCCAGCCTCCTGCCAGCATATCTGCGCCTGGACTCGTCGCTTTATATTAAAGCGATAGGGCCATCGGTGGCTGAACATATGCCAGATATCCGGGTTGGTATGCGATGCACCGATGTATTTGACTTTATCCACACCGATATCGAGCAATTTTTCGATAACCCGCAGGGCGTTAAACCGATCCGGCTCGTTTCGCACTGTGGAAGCACCCATTTATTCGGTGCCGCGGTTTTTGACAAAACGGGCTGTATCTTGGCCGTGCGGCATGTTTTGTCCGAGGAATCGATGAACAATGGCAGCTTGTATATGAACGACTTCGGCTATGCCGACCCTGTCGTGCTAAGTACGATGCTGATCTCGTTGCAGCGGGCGATGCTTGAAGAGTCGCAAGCAACCGCGATTGAGTTGGCGCATGAACGAGAGCGCAGCGCCAGCCTTCTAGAGCGGACAGACCGGGTCGCAGGCTATATGGGCCATGACTTCAACAATTTGCTCTCCATCATCAGGTTGAACGCTGACCGGTTGCTTCGTAAATTTGGCCATGACGAAAAAATCAGTAATCTTGCCCAGATAATTCGGGAAACGGCTGCGCGCGGTTCAAACATCACGCAGTCGCTGATGAAATTGTCACACCAGCAAACGGACACATTGCTGCCTATCATCATCGACGACCTCATTCGGGAAAATGATACCTTCCTGCACAGCGTTGTGGGTTCGGGCATTAGCTTTGATATCGATTTACAGGCCGCCACTGCCGAAAGCGTCGTCAGTTATAATGGGTTGCTGAACTGCATTATCAACCTGCTCATCAACGCCCGCGAGGCGATGCCGCATGGTGGACGGATATCGCTTTCAACATCTATCACGCAGGGTCTTGCCACCAGCAAATCGGATAGCGGTGACACGGAACCAAGCGCATATATTGCCATTCGCGTCGCCGACACTGGCAGCGGAATGAGTGAAGCGTTACTTTCCCGGGCGTTTGAGCCGTTATTCTCGTCAAAGCCAAAGGGAACAGGCCTTGGCCTTGCATCCGTCCGGGATTTTGCGGTGGAAATGGGCGGTGACGTCTGGCTGGAATCGCAGATCGGCGCGGGAACCACGGTGTACCTTCATCTCCCCTTGGCAAATCCGTCCGCCGGCGCTCAAATGGCCCATAAATTCGAGCAGTCTGCGGACGCAAAAGCCATTGGCACGCGGCACATACTTTTGGTCGAGGACGAACCTTATGCGCTTGAGGCACTGGCCGAAATGCTGGAGGCTGAGGGCTATGCGGTGACCCCGTGCGCGTCAGGGGAACAGGCTATGCGCGCGCTGGAGCAGCAGGCCTATCATCTATTGCTGACCGATATTGTTATGCCCGGGCAAACCGGCACGGAAATCGCCAGGCAGGCCAATCGCGGCCAGCCATCAATCAAAACGATATTGATGAGCGGATATGTGCCCGATTCGGCATCGCTCGAACCCGGCTGGATGTTCATCCGCAAGCCGATGGATAGCGACGAGCTGCTGCGTCTTGTCGCCTCCGCATTTTAAAGCGAATACCCTGCTTGATTAACCGGCTTGTGCCTTGAGCTTCCAAGCATTTTCCAAATAGCGCTGCATGGCAGCTTGCGCATCAGGCGCCAGCTCCAGCAATGTCCGGCGTTTATCCGTTGGGTCAGTCCATCGTTTGACCAAGCCTGCCTCAACCAGATTGTTTACATGACGCAGCGCGGTGCTGAGCGGGACGAGGGTTGTTGCCGATGCGCTTGATGCGGGCACAGGCTCCCCGCGCAGGCTTGCTTCTGCGAGGTCCAGCAATATTTCCCATGAAGGGCCGCTCAGCACAGCGGGGTCGAAATATTTCGATTTATTATGTTGCAACTTCAGCAGCAGCCGGATGAAACCTTGCAAATCGTCGTCCGTTGGCGTCGCGTCGTGATCGACATCGTCCTGCGATACATACGGACTCAATCTCTCCGTAAGTGCCGTGATTTGGAACCGGTTGGCCAAGGCAAAATGATTGGCGGAGGCGCGCCGCAGTGCGGTCGCCAAATGATCCATCGATACCGGCTTGCTGAGTAAATCGGTCGCCTGCGATTGCATGGCCCGGGTAGCAACTTCAAGACTGGAATGCCCCGTGATTACCAACGTCACTATCGGCCGGTATGGTTTGAAGCGCTCTGCAATTTCTGACAGCAGCGACATGCCGTTCATGCTCGGCATTTCCAAATCGGTCAGCACAATGCCGATATCTTCGGAATCCGAAATCGTCTTAAGCGCTTCCGACGCATTGCGTGCGCAGACCACATCGTAGCCCAAATTAACGATGGTATCGCGGTATTCCTCAAGACAAATCGGGTCGTCGTCGACGACGAGAACCGTGCATCCTTTCGGAATACGTTTGAAGGTCAACTCGCCGTTTGAGCTGCTAACGTGCATTAAAGGTCCTTGTTATTCCTGCCGGCAGGCTATGCTAGCCCTACGCATTATCGCGCTTTCAATCAATGTAGCTTAACCATAACGATTTACCAGACCCTATCTAACCGGATTTTGGCAGAGGCAATGCTACTGGCAGAGCGCCCAATCTTGTGCGTGCGCTCAGCACATCAGATAGAATAGGGGGTAAAAGATTGCAAAAATGGCGCACCCAAGAGGATTCGAACCTCTGGCCTCTGCCTTCGGAGGGCAGCGCTCTATCCAGCTGAGCTATGGGTGCTAATGGCGTGCGGTTAGCAGGCCGAGCGGCGTCGCGCCAAGTTTTTTTTGACAGCTTCGCTTTTTAGCCGGTGGCCTGCTGCGTTTGCAGATGGAACCTATCGCCAATCCGAAGGTTTTGCTCGGCGAAACGAGGTAAATAATATGGTCGCGCGAACGCTTTGCCTTGGCGCCAGTTTGTTGGGCGCAACCGTTGGCGCATGCTGGCCTGCGCCAAATAAAAGCGGCAGCGAAGCCAATGCCAATGCGGTGTCCTCTTCGACATCTACCGAATCTGGCCAACGCGGCGCTGCGGTTGCCGACGTTCCACTCGATATTGTTATTAGTCAATTTCCCGGCGGGTATCAGTCCCGCTGGGCGCTAAGCGCAGCAGCCTGTAACGATGATCCGGAAACAAGCGCTGAAATCATGTCACTTCAGGGTCGGCTCGTGAAATATAATCAATCTATTGGCACGATGATCCAAGGCAAGCGAACGACATCAAAGACGATGGAAGCCGAATTTGCGTTCGAACAAAAAGGCGAAAAAACAACAAAATCATTGGCATTTGAGCTGAGCCAAGATCGGCAACAACTGGCCAGCACCGATGTCGAGACCCGCGTGCGTACGCGATATGTGCGCTGCCCGAAGCTAATGGCTGGATAACTCAAAAACGCGATGCTACGGCGAGGGCATGCAAAATCAATTTGAATTGACGGACGATCAGATCGCCATCCAAGACATGGCGCGCAAATTCACCGCAGATGCGATTACGCCCTTTGCCGCCGAATGGGATGAAAAGTCGCATTATCCGGTCGATGTCTGGAAAGCGGCTGGCGAACTTGGCTTTGGTGCCATTTACGTGTCCGAAGAATCGGGTGGTACTGGCCTTGGACGGTTGGAAGCTGCGCTGATCATGGAAGCGATGGCCTATGGGTGCCCCGCCACAAGTGCGTTCATTTCGATCCATAATATGGCTGCCTGGATGATCGACTGCTTTGGCGACGCGGAGCTTAAGGCGCGTTATTTGCCTGACCTTGTGTCGATGCAGAAAATCGCCAGCTACTGCCTGACGGAACCCGGCAGCGGATCGGACGCAGCAGCGCTGAAGACCAGCGCGCGGATTGATCGTGATCATTATGTCTTGAACGGCACGAAGCAGTTTATCTCCGGCGCGGGTTATAATGACGTCTATGTTGTTATGGTGCGGACCGGCGAGGAAAAGACCAAGGGTGTCACCTGCCTTGTGGTCGACAAGGATACGCCGGGCTTGAGCTTTGGCGCACCAGAGAAAAAGCTTGGTTGGAACGCCTCGCCCACCGCGCAAGTGATATTTGAAGATTGCCGCGTGCCGGTTGCCAACCGCGTGGGCGCAGAGGGGGATGGTTTCCGCTTTGCGATGATGGGCTTGGACGGCGGGCGCTTGAACATCGGGGCGTGCTCGCTCGGTGGAGCGCAGCGCTGCCTAGATGAAACCATTGCATACACCAAAGAGCGTCAGCAATTTGGCCAACCCGTCGCCGATTT
>CAZCXQ010000078.1:0-8617 GCA_964502655.1 uncultured Sphingorhabdus sp. | reverse complement strand
ATATGCTTTCTTCCATATGTGCTTTTGCCGGGATGGCATCTGCATCGCCGATGCCGCTTGCGCGCAAATCCTCGTTTAAGCGCCGTTCGCCATAACCACGGCGCACAAATGACCGGCTTCGTGCTTCCGCAAATTGGGCGTCGTTTATATAGCCGAGCGCGGCAAATTGTTCGACCAGCATTGCGATGTCCGCGCCGCGTTCGCCGTCCCACCCGCGCTCGCGAATTTTGCGGCTTAAATAGGTCCCGAGTTTGGCCTGTGTGGTCGCGTATTTGCCAACATAATGCAGCGCTAGCTGTCTAAGTCTCTCGTCATTTAACGGCGGAGCGGGTTTTTTGGCGGCACGTGGGCTGTTCACGCCCTATTCTTGCCACAGTCGGGTCGAAATTTGAACTGGTATCGACGCGTAATGGCGTAGGCTAACAATAAATTTATCGGGCACCGCCCTATTTGCTATGGGAAAAATTATGAGCGAACGCGCATCCACGCCCACACAGGACAGTTTGCCACGTCGTTTTTCTGACTTTGCGACCTTAGGTGAGGCATTGGATTATGCCGCGCAAGGGCAGCGTGGTCTCAATTTCCACGACATGCGCGGCAAATTGGCGCGCGCTTATCCCTACAGCGAAATGCGCGAAGACGCGCTGAACATGGCATATCGCTTGATCAGCCATGGTGTCCGCAAAGATGACCGGATTGCCTTGGTCGCCGAGACCGGCCCAGATTTTGCGGCCTTGTTCTTTGGCTGCGTATATGCCGGCGCATGGCCCGTGCCACTGCCATTGCCGACGTCATTTGGCGGCAAAGAAAGCTATGTGGACCAGCTGTCCGTGCAGTTGAAGAGCTGTGACCCTAAGATACTGTTCTTTCCGGCGGAACTTGCCGACATGGCCAATGACGCGGCCAGCGCATGCAATGTCGAAGGCATTGATTGGGAAAGCTTCGGCGACCGCATTGCTGTAAAGTCCGAGCTTCCTTCGGCGCAGACCGACGAAATTTGCTATTTGCAATATTCCAGCGGCTCGACCCGTTTCCCGCATGGCGTCGCGGTTACGCACAATGCCTTGCTGAACAATCTGTCGGCGCATTCGCATGGCATGGAATTGACGGCAAATGATCGCTGCGTGTCGTGGTTGCCCTGGTATCATGATATGGGCCTTGTTGGGTGTTTCCTGTCGCCCGTCGCAAACCAAGTTTCGACCGATTACATGAAAACCGAAGATTTCGCGCGTCGCCCATTGGCGTGGCTTGATGTTATTAGCGCCGCGGATGGCACGGTCATCAGCTACTCGCCGACATTTGGTTATGATATTTGTGCACGGCGGGTTTCCAGCCAGACACAGGTCAATGATCGCTTTGACCTCGCAAAATGGCGCCTTGCAGGCAATGGTGCGGATATGATCCGCCCCGACGTCATGCAGGCTTTTGTCGATGCATTTGGTGATGCGGGTTTCAAGGCGTCCTCTTTCCTCCCAAGCTATGGCTTGGCTGAAACAACCTTGGCTGTGTCCATCATGCCGCCGGGCGAAGGTATTCAAGTTGAGCTTGTCGAAGAGACGGAACTAACGGGCCATCCCGGTGCGCCGGATCGCCCCATCCGTTATCGCGCCATCGTTAACTGCGGCCGCGCTGTAAAAGACATGACTATCGAAATCCGCGACGAAAACCGCAAGCCACTTGCTGACAAGACGATCGGCAAAGTGTGGTGCACAGGGCCTTCGTTGATGAAAGAATATTTCCGCGACAAGGAATCGACCGATGCTTGTCTGGTCGATGGCTGGCTGGATACGGGCGACATGGGCTATCTGTCGAACGGCTACATCTATATTGTCGGCCGCGCCAAGGACATGATCATCATCAATGGCAAAAACCATTGGCCACAGGATATTGAATGGGCGGTTGAACAACTGCCCGGATTTAAAGCCGGCGATATTGCTGCTTTCTCCGTGACAACGCCCGGCGGCGAGGAAACACCTGCTGTGCTCGTCCAGTGCCGTACTACTGACGAAGCCGAGCGGGCAAAGCTGCGTGAGCAGATCCGCGACAAGGTTCGGTCGGTGACGGGAATGAACTGCGTCGTCGAATTGGTTCCGCCCCGGACATTGCCGCGGACCAGCTCAGGCAAAATGAGCCGTGCGAAAGCGCGTAATCTGTATCTGTCTGGTGAAATTCAGCCCTACGCCATCGCGGCTTAATTGTCTGCATTGCCGCGCCATTCTGAAGATGGCGGCGGTGTTGCGGGTTCCTGATAATCTACCCAAGCCGGTTTAAGGCTGTGCAGGATCCCCTTGGGCAGCCCTAGAGCAGTTCAAGCACCTTTTCTTGGGGCCTGCATAGCCGAACACCTTTGTCGGTTTCCACAAATGGCCGTTCGACCAGGATTGGGTGTTCAACCATATAGTCCAATATGCGATCGGCAGACGCGCCATCGATCAAACCTAATTCTTCAGCGGGTGAACCACGGGTACGCAGCGCCTCGCGCGGGGTAAGGCCTGCATCTTTGAACAATTGTTCAAGCTTTGCGCGGGTGAAGGGCTGCTTACGATATTCGATAATCTCGACCGTCACACCGGGGGCTTCCTGCAGGATGGCGAGGGTCTTGCGCGACGTCCCGCAATCGGGGTTATGCCAGATTGTTGCGTTCATGATTATCGTCGTCCCCGAAAATGTCGTTTGCGTTGCGATGTACCTAAATCCGTGACCCACAAAAGCAAACGCACTTTTTTCATTTTTAAATTGCATATGAGAACGATTCGCAATAGTGGCTGCAAATCGAATTGCGAGTCATTTGCAATAAGCATGAAAAGGTTAAAAAATGTTCCGTCTCTCCGCATCCGTTTTCGCTCTGATTTCCGCCGTTGTAAGCGCGCCTTATGCCTTTGCGGAAGATGCCGCATTTGATGCTGGAGCAAGTGATGACAGCCGCACCATCATTGTAACGGGTGTTAGCGACGGCTACCTCGCGTCCAATTCCATCACGGCCACAAAAACGGACACGCCGCTCATCAATATTCCGCAGACGATCAATGTCGTGACCCGCGAACAATTGGATGATCAGGCGCATCACTCCTTGTCGGATATATTGCGTTATGTTCCGGGTACAACGGTGGGCCAAGGCGAAGGTAATCGCGACCAAATTACCCTGCGCGGGCAAAACACAACGGCTGACTTTTTCCTGGATGGCGTGCGCGACGACGTTCAATATTATCGCGGGCTTTACAATATTGAGCGGGTCGAAATTCTGAAGGGCCCTTACGCCCTGATTTTTGGCCGCGGCGGTGGCGGCGGCATCATCAACCGGGTTCAGAAGGCTCCGTTGAGCGACGATTTCATTTATGCAGGACAAGCGAGCGTCAACAGCTTCGGCGCGTACGACGTCTCGGCGGATCTGAACGCTCCGTTAAGTGCATCCACTGCTGTGCGTATTAACGCGGTGTACGAAAACCTAGACAGCCATCGCGATTTTGTCGGCGGCGAACGTTATGCTTGGAACCCCTATGTCGCCTTCAGGCTGAACGATGCTTGGAAGCTGGGCCTTTCGTATGAATATGTAAATGACGACCGCACGACGGATCGAGGCATCCCGTCGGTGGCGACGGGTGCGGGCCAACCCAATCGTCCGTTGGTTGGCTTTCGTGATCAGTTTTTCGGCATCCCCGGGGTCAATCGTACGCGACTTGAGGCGCACATTGCCAAGCTGCGGCTAGACGGTCAGTTGGCATCAAACCTCAATTTCAGCGGCACCATGCTCTATGGCGATTATGATAAAATCTATCTGAACGTCTTTGCAAATGGGGCGGCGACGGCACAAAATGGAACGGTTGCTCTTGGGGCCTATAGTGACCCCACCCAGCGCGAAAATGTCATTGCTCAAGCGAATTTGGTTTGGGACATCGAAACGGGCGCGTTTGGGCACAAAATTCTTGTCGGCGCGGAGTATGGAGACCAGCAATCGGCCAACCGTCGGTTCAACGGAACGCTTTCAAATGCGACATTGCGCCTTTCAAACCCGGTTTTTCCGACAGTAGCTTTTAACACATTGGCACGAGACAGCGTTTCTGATGTGAAGTTCTTCTCCGCTTATGCGCAGGACCAGATTAGCTTTGGCGAACATATCGATGTCGTCGCAGGGCTTCGGTACGACAGTTTTGATATCAGCGGTGCAGATTTGCTGCCGGCAATCGACCGGCCTTTTGCACGAAAGGATGAAAAGGTTAGCCCGCGTCTTGGGCTGATTTTTAAACCGCAGGAAAGCATGTCGCTTTACGGCAGCTATAGCCAATCATTCTTGCCGCGGTCGGGTGACCAGTTCCTGGCGCTGACGGTTACACAGCAAAACCTGGCTCCGGAGAAATTCACCAACCTTGAAATCGGCGCTAAATGGGATGTCCAGCCAAATTTAAACCTGACCCTTGCAGTGTTCCAGCTTGATCGCAGCAATGCGACGACGCCGGACCCCGCCAATCCGCTTGCCAGTATCAATATCGGCAAAACCCGGACCCAAGGAATTGAACTGGCTGCGACAGGACGCGTGACGTCGCAATGGCAAGTCCATGGCGGCTACAGCTATCAGGACGCTGCGCTGGCGGGCAACAATAGTGTGCGGCTGGCGCAAGTGCCCAAGCATCAGGCAAGCCTATGGAACCGGTATGAATTTTCCGACGCGTTTGCGGCAGGTGTCGGCATCATCCATCAGTCGAGCCAATATGCGGCCATCCGCACATCCGCGATGACAACCAAATTGCCTGCATTCACACGGGTCGATGCTGCTCTATATTTTGATGTGAGTGACCGGTTGCAGCTTCAACTGAATGTCGAAAATCTGTTCGACACCGCATATTATTCGGACGCGCACAATAATAATAACATCTCGACCGGCGCGCCGATCAATGCTCGTTTTACGGTTAGGGCGAAGTTTTAGGTCCTGACCCTAAGCTTCGGCTATCGCAGCAGCATGTAGCTTGGCGTTGGTGACATAATGCGCAACGCCGATCCGCATCCCCATAACTGCCGCATCGTCGAGATCGCGAACAAATCGGGCTGGCGACCCTGCCCATAATTGCCGCGCCGCAATGCGTTTCCCTTGGGTAAGCATTGCGCCGGCCGCGAGCATGGCATCGCCCTCAATCACGGCACCGTTCATGACCGTTGACGACAGCCCGACAAATGCACGGTCGTGAAGGATGCAACCGTGCAGCATGACATTGTGCCCAACCAGCACGTCATCGCCGATAATGGTCGGAAAACCATCTTCAACGCCGGGCATTGGGCCGTCGCAATGTACGACACTGCCGTCTTGAATGTTTGTGCGGGCACCAATTACAACCCGGTTCACTTCAGCACGGATGACGCAATTGTACCAGATGCTGGCCTCCGGCCCGATGGTGACATCACCGATAATGCGGCACCCCGGCGCAATGAATGCGCTGTCGTGAATCTGCGGGGTCTTGCCATTGACAGTGACAATGCTGATGTCGGTACGGTTATTGGTCATGGGATTTTCCATAGTGAAAGATGTGGCAACATCGATGCATAATCATCGGTTCACGCACATGTGCCGCCGGGTGCTTCGTGCTTGGGTGTCGTTCATATTTTACGCTTTCAGCAAACGCGCGGCCAGTGCGGCGTGATATGTCAAAATACCTGAGCAACCGGCGCGTTTGAATGCCATCAGCGTTTCCAGCACAAGCGCGTCGCGGTCACCAGCGCCAGCGGCAGCGGCGGCCTCAATCATCGCATATTCACCGGACACTTGGTACGCGAATACGGGCACATCGAATTGGTCACGCACGCGGCGGACAATATCGAGATAGGGCAGGCCGGGCTTAACCATGACGCTGTCGGCACCTTCGGCGATGTCCATAGCGACTTCGCGCATCGCTTCATCGCTGTTCGCTGGATCCATCTGATACGTTTTCTTGTTACCTTTCAGCAGGCCGCTTGAGCCAACGGCGTCACGGAACGGGCCGTAGAACGCGCTGGCATATTTTGCGGCGTAGGACATGATCTGGACGTTGGGATGGCCATTCATTTCAAGTGCCTTGCGAATGGCACCAATGCGTCCGTCCATCATGTCGCTTGGCGCGATGATATCCGCGCCGGCATTGGCCTGATTTATCGCCTGATCGACAAGCACGGCAACCGTTTCGTCGTTCAACACATAACCGGCATCGTCGATCAAGCCGTCCTGTCCGTGCGACGTGTACGGGTCGAGCGCGACGTCGGTCAAAACACCGATTGCGTCGCCATGTGCCTGTTTGATGGCGCGGATGGCACGGCACATCAGATTGTCGGGGTTGAGCGCCTCTTCACCGTCCTCGCTCCGCCGTTCTGGCTGCGTGTTTGGGAATAATGCGATGCAGGGAATACCAAGATCGATGGCTTCAGCAGCGCGCACAACGATCTGGTCGACGGACCAGCGCGATACGCCCGGGAGTGACAAAATCGGCTCTTCAACCGCTTCTCCCTCGGTGACAAACAATGGCCAGATAAGATCTGCAGGCGAAAGCATGGTCTCACGGACCATGGCTCTGCTCCATTGGGTGGCGCGCGTGCGGCGCAGACGGGTGTTCGGGAAAAAGGATGTGTTGCTCATGAAGGACAGGTAGCGGTGTTATGCCGCATCCTCAATGGCTTATCCGTTGGTCCGCGAATGGTCGATTTGAAGCGTCAGTCGGTCAATTTCACGCTTCGGTTTATCGGTGGCTTTGGGCTGTGTGCGCAATGGTGCGAGCGCTGCACCGGCCTTAACCGATTTCAGGCGCTGAAGCGTGCCTTTAAAGCGCGCAAGGTCGCTTCCCCCAAGTTGTGCACGCTGCGTAAACTTGATCGAATTCGGGTTCACCGCACGTCCGTTGCGATATAGTTCATAGTGCAAATGCGGACCAGTCGATAAACCCGTTGATCCCACATAACCGATGATTTGACCCCGCCGCACGCGGCTTCCGGGTCGTGCAGCGATGCGGCTCATATGGCCATAGCCACTGGCAAGCCCGCCGCCATGGTTCAGCTGAACAAAGTTGCCGTAACCGCCCTTGCGCCCGGCATAGGCAACGACACCGTCGGTCACCGCAAAAATGGGCTGGCCATAGCTTGCTTTAAAATCGAGACCGCTATGCATGCGCATATAGCCTAAAATCGGGTGACGTCTGCCGCCAAAGCCCGATGTCACAGCGCCATTAACAGGGCGGCTGACCGCGCCTTTCGATTCACCCACGCCGGACGCTTCGAACCATTGGCTGTTGTCGCCATTGGTCCACTTGAGCATCTGCACTGGCGATTTGCCGTCGCGGTCGACGCCGGCATATAACAGATTGCCGACCTTAACTTCACCGGTTTCAGCGCGCTTATAACCAATGATGATATCAAATTGATCGGTTGCGCGAATTGCCGACAAGGGCATGCGGCCCGAGATGACTTTCAGATAGTCCTGGATAGCGCTGGCAGGTGCACCCGCTGCGCGCGCTGACCGGTAAATGCCCTGGCTGCCCACTGTGCCGCGGATGCGCAACGGCGTGTCATCGACCGTAATCGGTTCGCGGCTTAACCGGAGCGCGCCACCTTCGCGGTTGATAGCGAGGTTGAGGTCAAATCGTGCGCGAAAGGCAATGGATTCCAGAGGCCGTGGCTGATTTTGCGCAGAGCGTTTACCGAGTACGATATTGATGGGGGTGCCGGGCTCAATATCCGATAGCGACGTGACACCGGAAACCATGTTGGCGACATCATTGGCTTCATTGCCGCCAACGCCAGCGCGCTGTAGAACCCGTGCAAAGCTATCACCGCGGCCCAAAGAGGCCGTCAATTCGATGCGGGGACGCTCCGGGCTTCCGGCAAGGGCAATAACCGCGTCGGTGGCCGCCATGCGTTTGCCGCTGTCACTGCCATAGGCAATCGGCATAATCATTTGCGCGCGCGCTTCTTCGAACTCCGCTTCCGTCGCGATGGACGGTTGCGGGCCGTAAATAGGTCCGAAATCGGGGAGGAGCGCAAGTGCGGCAACACTTAATAAGGTTAGTGTTCCAAGGCCGCGAAACCAGCGGACGGACCCAATATTTTCACCAAGGTCGGGGACGAGGTCGAGCTGGGCAATATGTTCGCGCCAAGTTGCTTCGGTGGTCTGGCGCAGCGGTGCAATCATGGCATCGGCAAGCATCACGTTTCCGTTTAAGCCAGCCGCAGCAAAGTGTGTATCTTTGCCTTCAAACATAAGGATATCTATCCACGCCCCGCCCTTATCCACCCGGACATTCTTCTATGCCCGTATCCCTGTGACGGCATATGGTTAATGTCAATTTAAGACCGCACACAATTGGTTTGTGATGCGGCGAATGGTGTATATTCACCGACCAGTCCGGGAACATAATGATAAGTGACAAACGGGCATTTAATCGCTTCATTAAATGTTCGGCAATGCTAAAGCAGGATGCAATATCGGGAGGGGCGAATGCACAGCGATCGGGTTGAATTTTTCTACGATCTTTCAAGCCCATGGACCTATCTGGCGTTCACGAACATTATGGGCGTGCTCGAACGCACAGGGGCGACAATGACGTTGCGGCCCATATTGGTCGGCGGCGTGTTCAACGCGGTCAACCCGGCTGTCTATGCGGCCCGT
>CAZCXQ010000077.1:0-8625 GCA_964502655.1 uncultured Sphingorhabdus sp. | reverse complement strand
ACGTGTACCCAGTGGCTTTGGGTATGCTATGGGCGGGAATTTATGTGTATTGTAAGTTTATCATTGAAAAGGCGCCCAAAACAGGCAACGCGACCGCTCCATGACGCGCAATGCCCTTGCCGGAAAAAGCACGCAGATAACCATCCGCATATCCGATCGAAATCGTCCCGACTGTCGTGTCATTCCCACAGATATGCGTCGCGTTGTAACCAATAGGCGCGCCTGCAGGCAGCGTCCGTACTTGAAGCAAACGTGCGGAAAGGCAAGCAACTGGCTTGATGAAAGCCTCCATGCCGGACCGTGCGATGCCGCCATACAGGCTGAGCCCTGGGCGCGTGAGATCATAATGATAATCCGCACCGAGCATGATGCCCGCACTGTTGGCTAGGCTCAGGCGTTTTGCGCCCGAAGCTGCCGCATGTTCATGAAATAGGCGCTGCTGGGCATTATTCTGCGCGCTATCCTCATCCGCCGACGCCAGATGCGACAGCAATAAATCGATATCGATGCTTCCCAGATCGCATTGAGACATCTGCTCCGGCCCGATGCCAAGCCGATTGATGCCGCTGTCGAACATGATGTGGCAACGCCCGCCACCTGACGCGCGCCACATTGCCACCTGGTCAGGCGTATTCAGCACGGGCACTGCGCCTAAAGCGCGTATGTGCGGAATGTCGGCGGCCTGAATGCCGTTTAAGACCGAAATCCAGGCTGGCGGAATGATATCCGCGATCGCAGCGGCTTCGCCCCAATGGGCAACGAAAAAGTCGCGGCATCCTGCATCGCACAACCGCGCCGCCACTTCGCGCGCGCCAAGGCCATAGCCATCGGCCTTGATCGCTACCCCAGCCTGCGCCGAGCCGCTGCGCGCGTTGAGCGCTTTCCAATTCGACGCGAGGGCTTCGCCATCAAGGATTAAACGCAGCGGGGGTTCAAAATCGGTCATCGGCGGCCTTTTGCCCCTACCCCATTGCGTGTCAATCCAGCTTGGTCTTTCCCGACGTTTCCGGCAGCCAAATCAACGCAACGACAAAGGCCAATGCTGTCACACCGACCGTATACCAAAGACCGGAGAAAGGCTGCCCGGTCTGCGCGACGATATATTGCGAGATATAGGGCAGAAAGCCGCCGAAATAGCCTGCGCCAATATGATAGGGTATCGACATGGACGTGTAGCGGATTTTGGCCGGGAACATTTCGACCAAAATGGCTGCAACCTGTCCATAGGTCATACCCGACAACGCGACCATCAGGAACACCGCGAGAATGATTTTCCATGGCTGCCGCTGGGCGGGATCAGATTTATCCGGATAACCCGCCATTTCCAATGCGGCGACATAGGCTTTTTCGTCAAAGCCCTGAAGCTGCGAATCCCCGACCTTCAACCCCAGTGTTTCGGACGACTGCTTGCTGTATGCAATCCCGCGCTTGGTCAGGAAATTCAGCGCCTGCGCACATTCGCTCTCATGCGTGCGGTTGAGCACGTTGAAATCACATGCCGGCAGGGAAAGCGTGACCGGGTTGCTGACGGTCGCGCGCGCGAGTGCGGGGTTGGCTGCATCGGCCATCATCCAGAAAATCGGAAATACGCCGATGATGGAAAGGCCGTAACCCAGCAAAAGCATCCGCTTGCGGCCCCATTTATCCGACAACCAACCGCAGGCAACATAAGTTGGCGCGGCGAGCGCGGCGCCTACTGCCATATATAGCAGGGCATCTTCCTCTGGAACGCGGGCTGTGCCCGTCAGGAAATAGAGCGTGCCGAACTGTGACGTGTAATAAATAACGGTCAGACCTGCGGCAACGCCGAACAACGCAACGAAGAGGCGTCCGATATTGCCGGGATATTTAAAGCTTTCGACAAATGGATTTTTCGACGTCGTTCCCGCAGCTTTCATCGCCTTAAACACCGGGCTTTCCGAGAGTTTGAGCCGCATATATAACGACACAGCAAGCAATAAGATTGACGTCAGAAACGGAACGCGCCAACCCCACGCGTCAAACGCTTCCGTGCTCATCGCATGCCGGGTGATAAGGACGACAATAACCGCAAGTAAAAAGCCGCCAGCGACCGACGCTTGGATCCAACTGGTATATTGGCCGCGTTTCCCCTCGGGGGCATGTTCGGCGACATATATGGCCGCGCCGCCATATTCCCCGCCGAGTGCCAGCCCCTGCAGACAGCGCATCAGCAACAAAAGGCCTGCGGCCCAAACGCCTGCGGTCTCAAACGTCGGTAATAGGCCAATCGCCGCGGTTGCCACGCCCATCAGTGTGATGGTCACGAGGAACGTATATTTCCGCCCAATCTTGTCGCCGAAATAGCCAAATAATATTGCCCCAAGCGGACGAACGCCAAAGCCGGCACCGAAGATCGCCAGCGAAGCCAGCGTTGCGGCGGTGGGGTTATCTGCAGGGAAGAATAATTTGCCGATCAGCGCTGCAAGGATGCCGTAGACAAAGAAGTCATACCATTCGAACACAGTGCCAAGTGATGACGCCGTTATGACCAGGCGGTCCCGTTTCGGATCAAGTGTGATTTCGTTCTCGGCAGCAGCGGCCATGATATTCCCCTAAAAACCCTTTTCCTTGTCTTAATCGCTATGTCGCGGCGTTCAAGCGGCTTGTTGCGCTTATCCACAAGGGCGATTATCGATTTGGGAGAGGAGAAGAGTATGCCGGTATTTATTGATCTGTCGATCCCGATTACCAACGACGTCATTTCCGATCCGCCCGTCATGCGGCCGCAGATTTCCTATATGACGCACGAAAATACGTGGGAACAGATCGCGATGTTCTTCCCGGGGCTTACGAAGGATGACCTTCCCGATGGGGAGGGTTGGGCCGTCGAAAGCCTCACTTTATCCACACACAATGGAACGCATATGGACGCGCCGTGGCATTTCCATTCAACAACAGATGCCGGTGCACGCCCTGCCCCATCGATTGATGAAGCGCCGTTGGATTTGTTTTTTGCACCGGGCGTGAAGTTGGATTTTTCGCATTTGCCCGCTGGCCATGTCGTCAGTGCGGCGGAAGTCGAGGCGGAGCTCAAGCGTATTGGCTACACCCTTCAACCACGCGACATTGTTCTGGTGCAGTCTGGAGCCGTTTACGGAACGGATAACTTCACCGACCAAGGCGTTGGCATGGGCGCGGAAGCAACGCTGTATTTGACCTCGCAGGGTGTTGAGGTTGTCGGCACCGATGCATGGAGCTGGGATGCGCCATTCAGCCATACGGCCAAGCGTTGGGCCGAAAATCGCGACCCGTCGATCATTTGGGAAGGACATAAGGCCGGACGTATTCAGCCTTATTACCAGATTGAAAAGCTTACCAATTTGGAAGCGCTGCCAGCATTTGGTTTTACGCTGTCATGCTTCCCCGTTAAGATCGAACGTGCGAGTGCGGGATGGATACGGGCGGTGGCGATTTTGGATTAAGCCACCGCGCCGATATTATTCCATTTCCAGAATGACAGCATCGACGGCAAGGCTGTCCCCTGCCTTCGCGTTGACAATCTTTACCGTCCCGGATTTTTCGGCACGCAGGATATTTTCCATCTTCATAGCCTCAACCACCGCGAGTGGTTGCCCTGCTTCCACAGCATCGCCGGCATTGACGTGCAATGTCGTCAACAGGCCGGGCATTGGGCAAATGAGGAATCTGGATAGATCCGGTGCGATCTTTTCGATCATATGATCGGCCAAATGCGCAATATGTCCTGGCAAGACACGCGCGATGTGCGTTGCGCCGCGTGTGGTCAGCTTAAAGCCAGTCCGCATTTTGGAAACTTTGACCGCCAGTTCTTCGTCACCGACTTCAGCTTCGATCAAGCGATCACCGGGGTCATATTCCATCGAAAGGTCGAAATGTTCCCCGTCGACGTGCATGTCACCATCGACCATTTCGATATCATGGACAGCGTCACCGATCTTCACTTGCCAGCGCGCGGGCGGCTCAAGCGTGTCGCCCAACTGGCCGTCCACATGGCGCGCGCGGTCGGCTTCTGCTGTCGCCACGAACCCTGCGATGGCCGCGAGCGATTTCACCAAATCGGGCGTCGATGCCGCGCCGTGGAAACCGTCGGGATATTCCTCGGCGATGAAGCCCGTGGTCAATTCGCCGGAACGGAAACGCGGGTGCTGCATGATGGCGCTGACGAAATCGATATTGTGGCCAAGGCCTTCGATCTCAAAACGGTCCAGCGCTGCGATCTGCAAGTCCGCTGCCTCATCGCGGGTTTTGCCCCATGTGATCAGCTTGGCGATCATCGGGTCGTAGAACATAGACACTTCGCCGCCATCATAAACGCCGTCATCTACGCGAACGCCTTCTACGCCGCGACGACCATTAGCCTCTTCGTCCTCAGTCCATCCTGCGACTGGCGGGCGATAGCGCGTCAGGCGGCCTGTTGAGGGCAAGAATCCGCGATAGGGATCTTCGGCGTAGACGCGGTTTTCGATGGACCAACCGTCAATTTTGATATCATCCTGCGTCATGGCGAGCTGCTCGCCAGCGGCAACGCGGATCATCTGTTCGACCAAATCGATGCCGGTGATGCATTCGGTCACCGGATGCTCCACCTGCAAACGGGTGTTCATTTCAAGGAAGTAAAAGCTCTCCCCGCTGGGGTCTGCACCCGACACGATGAGTTCCACAGTACCCGCCGAATAATAGCCCACCGCGCGCGACAATGCGACGCACTGCTCACCCATCGCCTTGCGCATCTTGGGCGTGACGAAGGGCGATGGCGCCTCTTCAACGACCTTCTGATGGCGCCGCTGGATCGAACATTCGCGTTCGTTCAAATACAGGATATTGCCATGCTGATCGCCCAATATCTGGATTTCGATATGGCGCGGATTGAGGATGAATTTCTCGATGAAGACGCGGTCGTCGCCGAAGGAATTCAGTCCTTCGCGCTTGGTCGCTTCAAAGCCTTCGCGCACATCCTGCTCATTATAGGCAAGCCGCATCCCCTTGCCGCCGCCGCCGGCGCTGGCCTTCATCATCACGGGATAACCGATTTCTTCCGAAATCCGCACCGCATGTTCGGTGTCGTCAATCTCACCCACAAAACCGGGGACGACGTTGACGCCTGCCTTCATGGCCAGCTTCTTGGACTCAATCTTGTCACCCATCGCGGCAATCGCGTTCACGGGCGGGCCGATGAACGCGATGTTTTCCTTGGCCAACGCTTCGGCAAAGCTGGTGCGTTCGGACAGGAAACCGTAGCCAGGATGCACCGCCTCAGCGCCCGTTGCCTTACACGCGGCGATGATCTTGTCGGCAATCAAATAAGACTGTGCGGCAGGCGAAGGCCCGATATGCACCGCCTCGTCGGCCATCTGCACAAATGGTGCACGCGCATCTGCATCGGAATAGACCGCGACAGTTGCGATCCCCATCCGGCGTGCGGTCTTAATGATACGGCAAGCGATTTCGCCACGGTTGGCGATCAGGATTTTCTTGAACATTATAGAGTTTGTCCTGTGGGTGTCGGTGGCGGTGGCGGTGTGCGATGTTTGGAAATGGAAAGGCGTGAGACTACTCGCCCATTCGCTTTGACACCGCTGCTCACAAATATGCGCACGAGCGTTCCGTCTAGGTTTTGATAATCCCAGCGCATCTGCGGGCCATTTTTCTGTGAAGATGTATCCCGTCCAGCGCTTAAGCCCAGTCTTTCAGTTACCAACGTCACAAGTGCCTGATGCGATGCGTTCTTTTTTGCCACGAAAGTGAAATGACAAGCGGGGTCATTCAATTCAGGAGGCATATTTGGCAAACTTACATAGCCAATTTCGCCTTGCTTTGATTCAAGGTACATGCCGCCTGTGATGTCACTTGGTCTGCGGTATTGGTAGAGTACCCACACATTTGGATCAGCCTGCAGTTTCGCCAGCAACGCTGTTTTATCGAGGTAGTGCGCTACACAAATGTCCTGAAACTTTTGCACTGCTTGGCCTGAATCGATGGCAGCCATTTTAACCTTTTGCTGGGCCATTGCGGGGCAGCTTCCCAAAGCAAGCATTGCGGCAGAGGTTACCAAAAGTGCAGTTCTATTCATGGTCATCTCCCTATTCAGCCGCTTCCAACGCCTTACACGCGCGCAGCGGCTCTTCGGCCTCCATTGGTACCAACCCCAGCTTGGCCAGCATGGCTGCGTCTTTGTCGTCGCCCGCGTTTGCCGCAGTTAGCAATTTGTCCCCGGTGAAGATGCTGTTCGCGCCCGCCATGAAGCACAAAGCCTGCGTTGCCTCCGACATGCTTTCGCGTCCGGCGCTTAACCGCACCATGCTCATCGGCATGGTGATACGCGCAACAGCGATCGTGCGCACAAATTCGATATCGTCGATCTTCGCCAACGGCGTGTCTGCAAGCATATCGCCCAGCACGGTGCCCTTTACCGGCACGAGCGCGTTGACGGGCACACTTTCGGGGTGCGCCGGCAGGGTCGCCAGCGTGTGAATGAAACCGACGCGGTCGGCGCGTGTCTCGCCTAGGCCAACAATGCCGCCACTGCAGACATTGATGCCCGCACGGCGCACCTCGGCCAGCGTATCAAGCCGGTCGTCCATCGTCCGTGTGGTGATTATTTCGTTGTACCGCTCGGGCGAGGTGTCGATATTGTGGTTATAATAATCGAGCCCCGCGTCGGCCAGCATATCGGCCTGTTTGGGCGTCAGCATACCGAGCGTCATGCAGGTTTCCATGCCCATCGCGCGCACGCCCTGCACAATCTGAACAATTGCGGGCATGTCGCGATCTTTGGGGTTGCGCCAAGCCGCACCCATGCAGAAACGACGCGAACCGGAGTCCGCTGCCTCTGCTGCCTTTTGCAGCACGGCCTGCACGTCCATCAGCTTGGTCGCTTCAACGCCGCTGTCCGCTTTTACGGACTGTGAGCAATAGCCGCAGTCTTCCGGGCAACCGCCGGTCTTGATCGATAACAATGTGCAAAGCTGAATTTGCCCCGCCGCATGATGCGCGCGGTGGACGGTTTGCGCCTGATAGACCAGCTCGTCGAACGGCAGGTCGAACAGTGCCGCGATTTCTGCGCGGGTCCAGTCGGTGCGGACGGTCATGTGCCTTCTCCCAACGGCGGCATGTTGTGGCCGAGCAACGTCAAAACGTCGGCTGCGCATTCCACAACATTGCTGCCCGGGCCGTAAATGCCCTGAACACCGGCTTCACGCAGATAATCATAATCCTGCGGCGGAATGACGCCACCAGCAATGACCTTGATGTCGCCACGTCCCGCTTCGCGCAGACCCTTTATGAGCTCTGGGATCAGCGTCTTATGGCCCGCAGCAAGGCTTGAGGCACCCACGGCATCGACATCATGCTGAAGCGCCAACACAACGGTTTCTTCGGGTGTCTGGAACAACGGCCCACTGATGACATCAAAGCCCATGTCGGAAAATGCAGAGGCAATGACGTTCGCACCACGGTCGTGGCCGTCTTGCCCCATTTTGGCGACCAGCAATTTCGGTTTGCGGCCCAAGCGGCGGCCAACCGATGCGACGCCGTCGAGCACTTGCGCCCAGCGTTTGTCGAATTCATGGGCGCTGCCATAAATACCCTTCACAGGCACAGGTGTGGTCGCATAGCGGCCAAAGACAGCCTCCATTGCGTCGGATATCTCGCCCAGTGTGGCGCGTGCGCGGGCGGCGTCGACGGCCAGCGCGAGCAGGTTTGTGTTCCCCTGCGCAGGCAGGGGTCCAGACCCGGACGTTGCGTTGTGCGGCACTGGCCCCCGGCCTTCGCCGGGGAACGCACGGGCCCCTTCGGTCAGCGCATGCAATGCGGCCTGACACGCAGCTTCATCACGCGATGCGCGCGTGGCGGCAAGCCGTGCAATTTGGCCCTGACGGACGAAGTCGTTATCGACCTCCAGCGTATCGAGCTGGTCTTCGGTTTCCAGACGATATTTGTTAACGCCAACGATGACGTCCTCACCTTTGTCGACCCGTGCCTGACGCGCGGCGGCGGCTTCTTCGATCAAACGCTTGGGCATGCCCGATGCGACAGCCTTTGTCATGCCGCCGAGTTCGTCGACTTCACCGATGATTTTCCACGCCTGATCAACCAGCTCGGCGGTCAAGGCCTCGACATAATAGCTGCCACCCAAAGGATCGACGACCTTTGTAATGCCGGTTTCTTCGGCCAGGATGATCTGTGTGTTGCGGGCAATACGCGCCGAAAATTCCGTAGGCAGCGCAATGGCTTCGTCCAACGCATTGGTGTGAAGGCTCTGCGTGCCGCCAAGGGTCGCGGCCATGGCTTCAACCGTGGTGCGGATGACGTTGTTATAGGGATCTTGCTCTTGCAACGACACGCCCGAAGTCTGGCAATGCGTGCGCAGCATTTTGGAGCGTTCGTCCTTTGCGCCGAGATCATCCATGACGCGGTGCCACAATGTGCGCGCCGCGCGCAGCTTTGACACTTCCATGAAGAAGTTCATACCGATGCCAAAGAAGAACGACAGCCGCCCGGCGAACGCATCAATATCCAAACCCGAAGCCATCGCGCGCTGCACATATTCCTTGCCGTCGGCGATGGTGAAGGCAAGCTCCTGCACCGCGGTCGCGCCGGCTTCGTGCATATGATAGCCGGAGATCG
>CAZCXQ010000076.1:2704-8667 GCA_964502655.1 uncultured Sphingorhabdus sp. | reverse complement strand
GCGGGCGTATATCTGGTTTTTGGAAGCCCGTGCTGGCCGCAACCGCGTCATACCAATGGCTTGCCCAAATGCCGTCATCTGGGTGGATGCCAGCGGGCCATGACAACATGGCTGGGTCCCATGCGATGTGGAGTGCATCGCACAGCAAAGCCAGCGTCTTTGCGGGGTTTTTCAGAATGTCCGCGCTGTCGACGACGGGTGGGGCATGGCCGGTCCGGTCGGCGATACGATCAAAGAACGCACGCTGGGTTGCGTAACCAAGATCTTCGACATTCACGCTTTCTCGTTTAACGCGGTAGCTGGCGACCATATATGCCGGTTCGCGAACCAGAAAGGCGTGGCGGCAGTTGGTCAAATCATCCGGTTGGATTGGGCCGACCATATGGTGGGTCATCTGCTTTTGATACCATAAGGGCGCACCGCCTGGTGCGGGACCGGACAAGCGGGCTGCTACGCTGGACCAGTCGCAATCCATATCTGCGATGACTTCTGCTGCCATCGGGTGCGGCTCACCGCTATGTGCAAGGAAACAGCCGTAAAAGGGTTCGTCACTGACGGCGCAATCCGCGCGTGACGAAAAGCTGCGCATCATAGCCGTCGAGATATTTCGTGGCCCCGACCACATGCATATCCGCTGCGTCAAGGTCGGCTCTGGCCCGCGATATCGCGTTCGATGAAGGCGCGGTAGAGATTTTGCAGACGCTCGACGACTGGACCCTTTCCATCGGTCAAGACACGGCCATCTATGGTGTGCGCGGGAACAACTCCGGCAAAGGTTCCGGTGACAAAAGCTTCATCGGCGCCATAGACATCGGTCATGGAGAAGTTGCGTTCGAACACAGGAATATCATTCTCCCGGCAGATGCGGATGACGTTGGCGCGCGTGATGCCGGCGAGGCAATAATCACCGGTGGAGGTCCACACCTCTCCCTTGCGGACGATGAAGAAATGGGTGGAATTGCATGTGGCGACAAAGCCGTGCGGGTCGAGCATCAAGGCTTCATCTGCGCCCGCTTGCGCCGCCTGAATACAGGCGGTGATACAATTGAGTTTGCTATGCGAATTAAGCTTGGGATCCTGCACCGCCGGATCACCGCGACGGACGTGAACGGTAAACAATGACAGGCCGCGATCAACCGTTGCGGGAAGCGGGTCTTTATATTCGGCAATAATGACAATGGTCGCGGGTGAGACGACCACGCGTGGATCTTGGTACGGCGTTGAACGGATGCCACGCGTGACCATCAGCCGGATATGGCATTTGTCCATCTGGTTCGCGTCGATGGTCGCATAGAGGCGTTCCTTCATTTCCGCGCGGGAAATGCCGATGTCCATGGCAATCGCCTTTGCGCCTTCCCACAAACGGTCAAGATGCTGGTCCAAAAATGCCATGCGCCCTGCGTGAACGCGGATTCCTTCCCACACCCCGTCACCCAGCATGAAGCCGCTGTCAAAGACAGAGACCATTGCCTGCGCACGGGGCGTGAGCTGACCATTAACGTTGATGAGGATCGCGTCATTGCGCGAATCAGAGACGAAATCATGCGTTCCAAGTGCCATATTTTTGATCGTAACGTTGGCTGGGCGCGTGCGTCAAATAGGAACGCGCAACGTCCATCTCGAAAAGCTTCGCAGAGAACCGCAGCTTCAACAAGCGTTTGACATTGGGCGGAAAGGAAACGGTACCAAGGGACATCTTGATACCGCGTGCGGTTGGTTCCCCGGTAAGGATTCGAACCTCAATAGACGGAGTCAGAGTCCGTAGTCTTACCGTTAGACGACCGGGGAACAGAAGGCGGGCCTATATGCTGGAGCCCGAGCAGGGTCAAGCCGCTGAATTTGGCCGGTTGCGCCGATATTCAAAAATGTTGAATTTTTAACGTGCAGCGCCTATCAAGGCTTCAGGTACCGGCAGCACATCTGCCCGGATAGAAAATAAGAAGTGAGTTTACGGCTATGGGCGAAAATGTCGCGCCATCGCCGCAACAGGGACGCGGGCGTAAACGTAAAAAACCGCCCCGTCGCAAGAATGCGGCACCCAAGGCTGCAAAACTGCAGCAAGCTTCGGCTGAGGGCGCAGCGCGTGCAAACACATCCAGCCTTTCTCCGAAACCCGCAAAGGGCTTTTCTCCTGCCGATAACGCGGCTTTGCGGCGTAACTGGCTTGATCGGACAGCATATGCTGCGCTTGATCTTGGAACAAATAACTGTCGTTTGTTAATCGCGCGGGCTGGCGGGGATGATTTCACCGTCGTCGATGCATTTTCGCGGGTTGTCCGGCTGGGCGAGGGGCTTACTGCGACGGGCCGGATGAGCGATGAGGCCATGGACCGCGCGGTTGAGGCCCTTTCCGTGTGCGCCGAGAAGTTGAGAAAACGTAACGTGGTTCTGGCGAGATCGGTTGCGACTGAGGCATGCCGTCAGGCCGTGAACGGCGCGCAGTTTATCGAGCGGGTCAAGCGCGAGACCGGTATTCATCTCGACATCATCAGCCCAAAGGAAGAGGCGCGCCTTGCCGTCATGGGATGCCACGCCTTGCTTGAGCAGGGGACGGGACCTGCGCTGATATTCGACATTGGCGGTGGATCGACTGAGCTTGTGCTCGTGTCGACAAGTGGCCTTGTCCCGGAAATATTGGACTGGGTTAGCGTTCCATGGGGCGTGGTTTCGTTGACCGAGAGTGAACGGGCCGAGGCGGAGACGCCTGAGCAGCTAAAAGCTATTTATGCATCGATGCGCGCAAAGGTGATGGCAAGCTTTGCCGAGTTCTCCGCACGCTTGCCGAAAGATGGCGGGGACCGCAGGCTTTTAGGGACTTCGGGAACGGTCACGACGCTTGCCAGCGTCTATCTGAAACTGAACAGCTATGACCGCCGTGCTGTGGATGGGCTGCATTTGCCGACCGCCGCGATGCGTGAGATTAGCCGCGAGCTTGCCGGCCGCACTATAGAGGGGCGTGCTGAATTCCCGACCATTGGGCATGAGCGCGCGGACTTGGTCGTTGCTGGCTGCGCCATCCTTGAGGCTATTTTTGATATATGGCCCGGCGAGCGGCTGGGCGTTGCGGATCGCGGAATTCGCGAGGGCATTTTGCGTGCGCTGATGGCGAGCGACGCAAAGCGCAGAAATCGGCGGAACTGAAAATGGCAGACAATTTATTCGGTGGTAAGAACTCCGGCCGGACACTGGCGGGCAAACAAAAGGTCAAGACGGCCAAGCGGCGCACCGCTGGATCAACCCGCTGGCTCGAGCGGCAGTTGAACGACCCATATGTGAAGCGCGCGCAGGGCGAGGGCTATCGCAGCCGCGCGGCGTATAAGCTGGTCGAGTTGGACGAAAAGTTTCACATATTGCGCGGCAAGAAAGCCGTGGTGGATTTGGGCGTCGCGCCGGGCGGTTGGGCACAAGTGGTGCGCAGGCAACAGCCAAAGGCAGCGATTGTTGGTATCGATCTGTTGCCGGTCGACCCGCTTGAAGGCGTAGTGCTGCTCCAAATGGATTTCATGCACGACAGCGCGCCGGACAGGCTGATTGCGGAACTCGGCTGCGCGCCGGACCTCATCTTGTCAGATATGGCGGCCAACACAGTTGGCCACAAACAGACCGACCATTTACGCACAATGGGCCTGGTCGAAGCGGCCGTCGATTTTGCTATTCAGGTTTTGCAGCCCGGCGGCGATTTTGTCGCGAAAGTGTTTGCCGGGGGAACCGACCCCGTGATGCTAAGCATTCTTAAAAACAACTTCACCACGGTCAAACACGCCAAGCCACCGGCAAGCCGCAAAGGCTCGGTGGAATGGTATGTGATCGCGCAGGGAAAGAAAGCTTAACCCGCTTTACGCGCTTTCGCGACCGCGGCTTTCAGGGCATCAAGGCCAACCGCGCCTTCCAATATCTGGTCGCCGATAATGAAGGTCGGGGTGCCGCCAAAGCCGACTTGCTGCATGATCGCAATGTTGCTTTCCACTTCAGTGGTCGCTTCACGCGAGCGCGCAAATTTTTCGGCAGCCGCCAAATTCATACCTGCTTTTGAAGCGGCGGCGCGGATGCTTTGGGCATCAGGGCGTCCACCGCTGAACATCGCGTCATGAAATGCCTTATGCTTGCCTTGCTTGGCGGCTGCGAGTGCCCATAAGGCCGCATCGCGGCTGGTCGCGCTGAGGATCGGTACCTCGCGGATGACAACGCGTATGTTGCTGTCGCTATCGATAAGCTTTTGCACATCTGCAACGCTGGAGCGGCAAAATCCGCAATTATAATCGGTGAACTCGACAAGCGTGACATCGCCATTGGGGTTTCCGAACTCCGCGCCGGGGAAGGGCGTCGTCAGCTTGCTACCCGCCGCGGTGAGCCGCTTGGTTGCCTCACGCTTTTGCAAAACGCCAATGGCTTCTGTGATAATCTCCGGATTTTCCAATATATATGCGCGTACAATCGCCTCGGTCGCTTTGCGGTCGTCGGCGTTCATGCCCGCGGCCGCGGCGGCCTTGGCGGCCTCCTCTGCTGCAGCGCCTGCTGATTCTTGCACGGACACGGCGTCTTTTGGCCAAAACAGATACGCACCGATCGCAGCCAGCAAAAGTGTAGCGGAAAGAATGAGGATAAGCGGCGTACGCGATGTCATTTGGTTGTTCATAGCGGCCCGATTAGCCCCCGCCGCACCCAGTGGCCAGCCAATTTAGCGCTTCCGCTTCTTGAGCTGCGCAAGCTTTGCTTCGGCAACCATGTTGATGTCCTGAGCGCGGATCCAATCGGGGGAATATTCGGGTAGGCCAGCCATTGCGGTTTGTGCGTTCGGCAACGCCAATTGCGGCGCACCTTCCATCAAGTAACGCTCCGCACTGGCGAGGGCCGCGCGCGCGCTATCGCCCTTTTGTTCGTAAACAACGCCCAATTGATACCAGGCAAAAGGATTCTGATTATCCTTTGTGACGGCAGCTTTGAGCACTTGAGCCGCCTCATCAAGTTTCGTCTTGTCCTCGGTGGCAATCAACGCATGCCCGAATATGGCGGCGATCAGCGGCTGATTGCCCGTCAGGCTTACCGCCTTGCGTAGCGGTATGATCGCGTCGGCTGGCCGACCGGATTCCAGCAATATTTGCCCATGCAATTCAAGGAAATAGGGATCATCGGGCGCCGATGCGACGAGGGAGGATGATTCATCCAGCGCCTTTTGCGGATAGGCTGACTTATGCCACGCATAAGCACGTGCATAGCGGGCAGGAACGCTTTTATCGCTTTCGGGATAATCGCGCATCGTTGCCGTCGGGTCCGAAAGATAACCTGTCAGCTTTGCCTTGATCCGTTTGAAATCATTCTCCCACTTTGGATTTAGCGGTGCATCCCACGCCGGATCGGCGGAATATTTGTCCTGCAGCACCGAAATACGTTCACCCGACAAGGGGTGGGTGCGGCCATAGCTGTCCTCTTGCGGGATACCGAGGCGGAACTCAAAATTCTGCAGCTTTTTGAAGAAGCTGATGGAGCCACGGCCCGAAATGCCTGCGGTGGACAGATATTGCGCGCCAGACGCGTCGGCTGTGCCTTCTTGTCCGCGGCTATAGGCAAGGAACTTGCCCATCGCCGCTTGTTGGCCCGCGGATAATATACCCATGCCAGCTTCGCCCGCGCCAGCCGCCATGGCCGCAGCGGCAAGGATGAGGCTGGCGATGCTGATGCCGCTTGCGACCGACGTACCTTCGTCATAGCGCACGGCGTGGCCGCCGGCGACGTGGCCAAGCTCATGCGCAATGACGCCTTGCACTTCGTTTGCGGTGGTTGCAGCGTCAATCAATCCGCTATGCAGGTAGACCGCTTGGCCGCCCGCGACGAATGCGTTGATGGATTTGTCATTGATCAGGATGATGTCGACATTGTTCGGGTCAAGCCCCGCCGCGGTAATTAACGGCGCCGAAATTTCTTTGAAGAAAGCTTCGGTTTCAGCATCGCGCAAAACGGACTGC
>CAZCXQ010000076.1:0-2694 GCA_964502655.1 uncultured Sphingorhabdus sp. | reverse complement strand
CCATATGGCAAGAAACAGCACCAATGCTGTTCGCAGGGCACGAATTGCAGAATTGTTCATATGCAGTGAATGGCGCGAACTGGATGAACGCGCAATGAAGAAGTTGGGCAAAACAAAACCCCGCCAGTCCATGACCGGCGGGGCTTTGTGTACACAATGAATCGGGTTTAACCGAACGTGCGTTGCCACCAACCTGAACGGGGTGGGCCATCTTCGGTTCCACCAGCTTCGGTTGTTGATGTTACATCCTGTGCAACATCTTTGGCTGCTGCTTTCTTGCGCGGCGCCTTGGCTTTGGCCTTTGGAGCCTCCGCCGTTTCGTCGGCTACCGCTTCAACTGCCGGTGCTTTTGCGCGGCTGCGTGGCTTTGCGGGTGCCTTCGCTTTGGCAGCAGGGGCTTCTTCTGGAGCGCTTGCTGCTTCAGTGGCTTTTGTTTCCGGTGCGTCTGCTTCAACAACGACCTTGTCAGCCTTTGGCTTTGCACGGCTTGCGCGCTTTGGCTTTGCCGGTGCTTCGACAGGCGCTTCAGCAACTTCAGTTGCGGCTACTGCTGGTGCTTCGGCTGTTGCTTCAACTGCACCCGTTTCACGGTCGCGATCACGGCCTCTGCCGCCACGACGACCACGACGGGCCCTTGGCTTGGTGTCGCCTTCGACGTCAGTCTTGGCCGTCTCAGCGTTGCTTTCGCCTTCTGAACGATCTGCAGCGTCACTTTCGCCAACAGCAGCATCTTCGCCTTCCGGACGGCCATCGCGATCACGGCCCTTGCCACCACGACGTCCACGACGCCGTTTACGCTTGCGGCCTTCACCACCTTCGCCTTCTTCGCGTGGACGCTCTTCACGCGCACGGCGTGGTTCGCGTTCAGCTTCTTCGGCTTCATCGTCGAAATCGTCGATTTCGTCTTCGATATCATCTTCTTCGATGTCGATAATCGGTGGCAATGCGGCTGGCCGCTCTGGACGTGGTCCAGAACTCGATACGGCAAGCTTTGCACCCTCGGTTTCACCGTTGGGCACAATCAACACGCGGACATGATAGCGCTCTTCAATCGCGGCCAGTTCGGCACGCTTGTTGTTGAGGCAGTAGATTGTGGCTTCCTGGCTCGCCTGCAGAACGATCTGGCTGCCATGGCCCTTTGCCGCTTCATCTTCGATGAGACGCAGGGCGGACAAAGCAGCAGATGATGCCGTGCGGACAAGGCCAGTGCCTTCACAATGCGGACATTCGCGGGTGGAGGCTTCGAGCACACCGGTGCGCAAACGCTGACGGCTCATTTCCATCAAACCAAAGCTCGAAATACGGCCGACCTGAATACGGGCACGGTCGTGTTTCAACGCTTCTTTCATCGCGCGCTCGACTTTGCGGGCGTTCGAATGATGCTCCATGTCGATGAAGTCGATGACGACAAGGCCAGCCATGTCGCGCAGGCGCAATTGACGGGCAATCTCGCGTGCAGCTTCCAAATTGGTGGAAAGCGCGGTTTGCTCAATGCCATGTTCTTTGGTTGAACGGCCTGAGTTGATGTCGATCGATACCAATGCCTCGGTCGGGTTGATGACGATATAGCCACCTGACTTCAACTGGACGATGGGCTGATACATTGCGTTCAGTTGGTCTTCGACATGGTAACGCTGGAACAGCGGAACCGGGTCTGCATAATGCTGCACACGTTTTGCGTGGCTTGGCATCAGCAACTTCATAAAGTCCTTTGCGGCTTTATATCCGTCAGGCCCTTCGACGAAGACCTCGTCAATATCCTTATTATAGATATCACGGATGGCACGCTTGATGAGGTCGCTGTCGGTGTGGATCAGCATCGGTGCTGCACCACGAAGCGTCCGTTCACGAATTTCGTCCCAAAGCCGTGCGAGATAATCAAAGTCGCGCTTGATTTCAGGCTTCGTGCGCGCAAGGCCGGCGGTGCGGATGATGCAACCCATGGTGGATGGCAACGTCAGGTCCGAAATAATCGACTTCAAACGCTTACGGTCCGCCGCGCTGTGGATTTTACGGCTGATGCCGCCGCCATGCGACGTATTTGGCATCAGAACGCAATAACGACCTGCAAGGCTGAGATATGTCGTCAGAGCAGCACCCTTATTGCCGCGCTCTTCCTTCACAACCTGAACCAGCAAAACCTGACGACGATGAATAACGTCCTGAATTTTGTAGCGGCGACGCAGGTTCATGCGCTTTGCACGGACTTCATCGCTGGCCTTTGGTGCGCGGGTTTCGCCATTGCGGCCACCACGCCCACGGCGGCGGCGGTTGTTACGGCCATTTTCGCCGCGCTCGCCTTCGCCTTCGTCTGACGCATCATCGCCATTGCTGCCAAGGTCGGGTTCTTCGCCCTCGGTCATGTCGATGGTGTCGACGCTGTCGTCGCTATCGACTTCAATTAAGTCAGTGACGTCGTCTTCGCGCTCTGCAGAACCCTGCATGATGTCCGAAGGCTCGTCGCTTTCTTCCTCTTCCTGCTCACGCAGCGCAGCTTCTTCAGCGGCGGCTTCGGCTTCTTCAGCCAACAAACGCTCGCGGTCTTCGCGCGGGATCTGGTAATAATCGGGGTGGATTTCGGCAAACGCCAAAAAGCCGTGGCGGTTGCCACCATAGTCTACAAACGCCGCCTGAAGCGAGGGTTCAACTCTTGTTACCTTTGCGAGGTAGATATTGCCTTTGAGCTGCTTGTGC
>CAZCXQ010000075.1:0-8749 GCA_964502655.1 uncultured Sphingorhabdus sp. | reverse complement strand
TTGGTGATATCGCCAGCTTCGCGCCGCACTGGAAAGGTCCGGTTGTCCGCATTGAAGATCCGGCCGAAACCTTTGCGCATTTTGATACGGCTCTTCCGGTCATCCAAGTGCATAACTGCATTTCGATTGTTCCGGGTACTCCCGACCTTGATGGCGCGCATTGCGCATATCAGGCGCTTGAAATGGCGATTGGCTTTGCCCGTGCCGGCAGTGCTGCCGCATTGGTCACAGGCCCTGTATCCAAGGCGCAGTTATACGCGGTAGGTTTCACGCATCCAGGGCAAACCGAGTTCATTGCAGAGCGTTGCGGCGTTTCTAAAAACAATGCCGTGATGATGCTCGCGGGCCCTGACCTGCGCGTTGTCCCAATGACGACGCATATCCCGCTTGTGTCCGTCGCCGAACAGCTTGACGGTCGGCTTATCCGCCAACGCCTGCGTGCGACAGCCAAGGGCCTGCAACGTAATTTTGGCATAGCAAATCCACGGCTGGCCGTTGCTGGGTTTAATCCGCACGCTGGCGAATCGGGCAATATGGGCCGCGAAGAACTGGACATATTTGAACCCGCCATCGAACAAATTCGTGGAGAAGGTTTCGACGTTATTGGTCCCTTGGCTGCCGACACGATGTTTCATGCCGAAGCGCGCTCGCATTATGACGCGGCCTTGTGCGCTTATCATGATCAGGCGCTCATTCCTTTAAAAACGCTGTATTTTCATGATGCGGTAAACATTACGCTGGGGCTGCCGGTTGTCCGCACCTCGCCAGACCATGGCACGGCGTTCGGAATTGCTGGCAAGAATATGGCGCTTCCGCTTTCGATGATTGCGGCCATTAAGATGGCTGAATCTGCGGCACTTCATCGCCTTGCTGCGGCCGATCTTGGCTGATGACGGTGTCGCTCCCTCCGCTTCGAGACGTCATTTCGCGACATGGTTTGTCCGCAAGCAAGGCGCTTGGCCAAAATTTCCTGTTCGATGAAAAGCTGCTTGATCGCATTGCCGCAATTCCGGGCAGCTTGGCGGGCGAGCATGTATATGAGGTTGGCCCCGGCCCCGGCGGCCTCACCAGAGCGCTCCTGCGTGCAGGCGCACAGGTGCTGGCCGTTGAGCGCGACCATCGTTGCCTTCCTGCCTTAGCCGAGCTGTCAGAGGCATTTCCGGGCCAGCTTCGCGTGATTGAAGGCGATGCGTTAAAAATCGATCCCTTCGCTGAAATTGGTGAACCGTTTCACGTTGTTTCAAACCTGCCGTACAATGTGGGCACTGCGCTTGCGGTGGGCTGGCTGGGCGGTAACGCATGGCCGCCACGTTGGAAAAGCCTGACCTTGATGTTCCAACGTGAAGTGGCAGACCGTATTATCGCAGCGCCGGGCACGGGTGCATTTGGCCGCCTCGCGATATTGGCGCAATGGCGGTCGAATGCCGCAATTGCGATGCCTGTTCATCGTTCCGCATTTACGCCCCCGCCAAAGGTGATGTCGGCGGTCGTCCACATCACGCCCAAGGATGCGCCCGCAGACGTGAAAATGTCTGTGCTCGAAAATCTGACAGGCGCCGCCTTTGGCCAGCGCCGTAAAATGTTACGACAGAGCCTGAAGGGCGTCGCCGGCGCGTTAGAAGCGTTGAGTGCCGCCGGAATAGCCGAAGACCGTCGCCCCGAAACGGTCACCATATCGGAATGGTGCGCTCTGGCAAAGGAAGTGGGTTAACGCATCTAGCAGGGGTGGCTCTTTGGAATATCCAAGGCTAAGAATGCGATATGCACACGCTATCTGCCAGCGAACGACAGGCGCTTGAAACCATAGAGCAACCACCTATGCTTGGCCAAGTCCAGAAATGGGCCGCGATCAACAGTGGCTCGGGCAATCTTGACGGCCTTGCCACCATTGCCGGTTTGCTCGCAGACGCATTCTCGACCCTGCCTGGCGAAGTAACACTCGTTGAGCCCGAACCTGTGGATCGTGTGCTATCCGACGGAACGGTGACCACAGTGACGCATGGGCGGCATTTGCTGATGACGGTTCGCCCGGAATGTCGGGCACAATTGCTGTTTACCGGACATATGGACACCGTGTTTCCGGTAGACCACAGCTTTCAGACATTGCGCTGGCTTGACGATGGCACGCTCAATGGCCCCGGTGTGGCCGACATGAAGGGCGGCATTGCTGTGATGCTTGCCGCATTAAAGGCTGCAGAATCGTCCGGAAAACTCGCACAAACGGGATACCAGATACTCATCAACAGCGATGAAGAAGTTGGCTCGCCATCATCCGCAAAATTAATCGCACAGCTTGCACAGAATAAGCTTGCTGCATTCACTTATGAACCGGCGTTGCCCGACGGTACGCTGGCGGGTGAACGTGGCGGAAGCGGCAATTTCTCCATCATCATTGCGGGCAAATCGGCACATGCGGGCCGGAACCCCGACGATGGACGCAACGCGCTGTTGGCGGCGGCGGACCTTGCGCTGCGGCTCAAGCAACTGTCGCGCGAAGGCCTTTCGGTGAACCCCGCCAAAATTGACGGTGGCGGTCCCAATAATGTTGTGCCCGATCATGCGATATTGCGGGTGAACTTTCGCCCGCACACGCCAGCGATTGTGCAGCAGACGGACGCAGACCTACGCAGGATTATTGCCGACATTGAACGTGAACATGATGTGCGTGCGCATCTGCACGGCAGTTTCGGCCGCCCGCCAAAGCCCATTGATGACGAGGCAGCAAAGCTGTTTGGCTTGGTCAAGCAATGCGGCGCTGATCTAGGCATCCCAGTGGCATGGCGTTCCAGCGGCGGCGTATGTGATGGCAACAATATCGCCGCCTGCGGTGTCCCCGTTGTCGATACGATGGGTGTACGCGGGGGCAGCATTCACAGTTCCGATGAATTCCTCATCGTCGAAAGTTTGGTCGAACGCGCGCAATTGTCGGCGCTGACGATTATGCGCTTATTAGAAAAAGGGACTTTATGACCTTCATCATCCGTCCGGCAGATATGGACGATCTTCAGCCCATTTATGAAATGGCCAAAAGGACAGGCGGTGGGTTCACCAACCTTCCACCTGACCGGAAGGCTCTGATGCAAAAGCTGGAGCGGTCAGCCGCCGGTTTCGATCGCGTGGGTGAGGAAGTCGCCGACGATTTATATGTTTTCGTTCTGCAAAACACCGCGACAGGCGAAGTGCGCGGCACATGCCAGATATTTGGCAAAGTTGGTCAAAGATGGCCGTTCTACAGCTATCGCATCGGCGCCCTGACGCAGCATAGCGTTGAACTTGAACGGACATTTCGTGCGGACATCCTTAACCTGTCAACGGACCTCGAGGGCGCGACCGAAGTTGGCGGATTGTTCCTGCATCCCGGCGAGCGGGCTGGCGGCTTAGGCATGTTGATTGCGCGCAGCCGATATTTGTTCATTCGCAACCACCGCGCAAGATTTGCCGACCGTACAATCGCAGAATTGCGTGGCGTCATCGACGAAGCGGGCGGATCGCCGTTTTGGGACGGTGTCGCTGGCCGCTTTTTCGGCATGAGTTTTCAAGAGGCGGATGAGTTCAACGCAAAATTCGGCAACCAGTTTATCGCGGATCTCATGCCGAAGCACCCTGTCTACATTGCCATGCTTCCCGACAGTGCAAAGACCGTCATCGGCGTACCGCATCCTTCCGGCCGCGCTGCAATGCGTATGCTTGAGAATGAGGGATTTGCTTGGGAAAATTACATCGATATCTTTGACGGCGGCCCGACGATGACCGCGCGCACAGATCAAATCCGCAGCATCCGTGACGCAAAAGACGTCATAATAACTGCGGTCAGTGATGACGTTGGCGAACATAAATCAGGTCATAAAAAGCTGATAACGCTGGGCCGTCTGCATACGTTTAAAGCCGCCTATGGCTGGATCGATGATCAAGGCGATAATGTCATTATCGACAGCAATTGTGCGCGTGCCTTGGGCATTTCAGCAGGCGATGCTGTAACCTATGTCGAGCGTACCTGATCATGGCTCTGGTCGAAATAAACTTTGATGGGATCATTGGGCCAAGCCATAATTACGCAGGATTGAGTGTTGGCAACCTCGCATCGTCGCACAATGCCGGCGCACCATCTTATCCAAAGGCTGCTGCCCTGCAGGGCATCGAAAAGATGCGCGCGAACCTGCGCCTTGGATTAGCGCAGGGTTTCTTCATGCCGCTTGACCGGCCGAACCAAAATTGGCTTTCCGGACTGTCGACAGACATGCAATCGGCGGAACCCCATATCCGCGCCGCGGCTTTTTCGGCGTCGGCCATGTGGGCCGCCAATGCAGCCACGGTGTCTCCCGCGCCTGATACGGCGGATGGCAAATGTCATCTGTCTGCGGCGAACCTGCTGACGATGGCGCACCGCAGCCATGAATGGACCGGAACGCTTGCGCAGTTAAAACTGGCATTTGCCGATGAAGCACATTTTGCCGTGCACGGGCCCGTGCCAGCGCCGTTTGGCGATGAAGGTGCGGCAAACTTCATGCGCCTGTGCCGAACGCACGGGGACGCTGGCGTCGAGATATTTGTATATGGTAAAACGGGCGGTCCATTCCCTGCCCGTCAGCATGTTGAGGCATCGAAAGCCATTGCGCGCGCGCACCGGCTAGATGCAGACAAAACATTGTTTGTTCAACAATCCGAGGTCGCGATTGCCGCTGGCGCGTTCCACAATGACGTCGTTGCCGTGGCCAATGAACATGTGCTTTTCACGCATGAGCAGGCGTTTGAACATCCCGAGCAAACCTACGCCGATATCAAACGGCTGTTGCCCGGGGCAGAGATCATCATTGTGCCTGCCGACCGGGTCAGCCTTGCCGATGCTATTCAAAGCTATCTGTTCAACGCGCAGTTGGTGACCCTTCCCGACGGCGGAATGGCGCTCATCCTGCCCAGTGAAGCACAGGACAATGCACGCGTTTGGGGCTGGCTGAGCGAGATGGTCGCGGGCAATGGCCCAATTCGCAAGCTCGTCCCAGTCGATGTGCGCCAATCGATGGCCAATGGCGGTGGCCCTGCATGTTTGCGCCTGCGCGTGGTTGCAGATCCCGCCACGGTCGACCCGCGCTTCATCGCCAATGAGGCTAAGCTCGACCAGATTACCAGCGTGGTTGCGGCATATTGGCCGGAGTCGATTGTGCCAGACCAATTGGGCGATGCGTCATTAATGGATCAGGTAAGCGCGGCGCGCATGGCACTGTTAACCATGTGCGATTTAACCGCGCTCGCATAAGCGTCGGTTTTTCTTACAATCGGCGCGTTCGTTAACCATCGTCACCGCTGCAAATGCTGATTTGGCACGGGCATTGCTTCATATTCAGTTAACTATGAAACGCATCCTACGCCTGTTCACGATCAAAACGAAACTGGAGGTCTTTATGATCACCTACGCGCTTGGCTTGGGTGCCGCGAAGCGCGGTCAGGAATATATGATCCAATATCCCGGCAACATCGGGAAAGTGTTCTTTCTGCTGTGCACAGGCGCCGTTTTCATCGCTGCCGCCAAAATGCTTCAAGCGGTCGAATTTGATGCGGCCTTCGGCGAGGATTAACGCTCAGCATCACACTAAATCAGGAAAAGTCCCGGGATTCTGTTGCTCGGCTCCCGGGGGCCGCCGTAACCTTTCTGTTGCCCGGCCGGTCCGGCCGCGTTCTTTTAGTATAAGTTCAGACCGTGAGGCCCAAAATTATGCTGCGAGAGCAAGTGCTTCGTTATCGTTTGCACCTATTGGTTATGAACCATTTCACGGCTTATTCATGCCGGGCAAAAACAATGCTTTTCAACGCACGTCGATCCTAGTTCAGCCCCTCCAAGACCTCTGACAAACAGAGATTTTGGTGGAGCTGCCGGGTACCGCCCCCGGGTCCGCTGCATCTATTGCACATCGCAATTTATCACCATAGCCGGGCGAACCCGGCACCGACCTATATAGGCGCTTTTTCGTGAATGGGAAGTGAAGGCAGTTAAAGACCCTGCATATTTCGGCTCTCTGCCGGAATATGGACAACCAGTCCGTCGAGATCGGGTGTCAGCACGATTTGGCACGACAGACGACTGGTGCGCCGCGCACCGGTAGCAAGGTCGAGCATGTCTTCCTCGTCCTCAACCGATCGGGGCAGTTTGTCGAACCAAAGCTTGTCAATGATCACATGGCAGGTTGAACAGGCCATTTGGCCCTCGCACGTACCTTCCAGCGGTTGGCCCGCGGCTTGGGCAACTTCCAGCAGGCGTTGGCCATCGACCGCTTCGACGTTCTGGACCGTGCCATCGGCATTGATGAACGTGACTTTGATCATAGCATCGCCTCTGCTGACCGGTTGATTGCATCTGCGGCCATATCAATCTCTTCCGCAGTCGTATAGCGGCCAAAACCCAAACGGATGGATGATTTCGCCTGTGTGTCGGTCAGGCCAAGCGCGCGCAACACGTGGCTGGGGCGGCCAGAGCCACTGGCGCAGGCAGAACCAGCGGAAAACGCAATGTTCCGGCACTCCGATATCAACCGCGCGGCATCGATGCCGTCACGGCGGATGTTGAGATTGCCCTTATAGCGTTGGGCCACCGACCCGTTGATGGTCCAGTCCGCAAATGCGCTGGCGGCGCGGTCCCATAAGGCAGAAACATGCGTGGCGTCCGCGTCCATGCGTTCTGCCGCCAATTTGGCGGCTGCACCAAAGCCCGCGCACAATGCGGGCGACAATGTGCCCGAGCGCATGCCCTGCTCCTGCCCACCGCCAAGCATTTGCGGCGTGAGCGCAACGCCGTCACGCACCCACAGGGCGCCAATGCCCTTTGGACCGTGGATTTTGTGCGCGGATATCGCGATCATGTCGGGACCATCGGGGATCGGCATGCGTCCAAATGCCTGAACCGCGTCGCATAGGAACAGATTGCCTTGGGTATGTGCGGCCCTCGCGAGCTCCGTGATAGGCTGAATGGTCCCAATCTCGTTATTGACGAGCATGATGGCGGTTAACGCCTGCCCACTAATGGAACCAGACGTTTGCGTTTCGGGACAAATTAACCCCGCACTATCGACTGGGAAAGTCCGACCATTTCGAAATTCCACAACTTCCAAAACGGCGGCATGTTCGGTCGCGGCAGCGGTGACGGGTAAGCCGCACCCCATGATGGCCAGATTGATCGCCTCGGTCGCGCCGGAGGTAAAGATCACGCGCCCACCCTTCGGCAGCAGCGCCGCGATTTGATCGCGGGCAACCTCAACAGCCGCAGCGGCCGCCCTGCCCGCGGCATGTGCGCTATGCGGGTTGGCAAATCCATCCTTCAGCCAAGGCTCCATCGCTGCAAATGCCTCTGGGGCGAGCTGCGTTGTGGCTTGATAGTCGAGGTAGATCATGCCGCTTTGGCGCGGATGACGATATTGCGCCAAACATCCAAAAACCGCGCGATATCGCTGTCGCTGGTATCGGCGTTGAAACTGACGCGGACGACTTCGGAAGCGGATCGCTCGTCCCAACCCATTGCGCCAAGCACATGGCTGGTTTTCAGCGTGCCTGATGAGCACGCGCTTCCGGCGGAGACGGCGATGCCCGCCATATCAAAGTTGATCAGCTGACTTGAGGCCGCAACGCCGGGCATGCGGTAGCTGCCGATGGTCGCAAGGCGGCTGCTTGCTTCTGCAACCACGATGCCGCCGCTGGCAGTGATCTCGGCATCCAACATGTCGCGCAGCCGAACGGCGTTTTCCATCCATGCAAAACCCGCATCGAGGGCAGTCGCAAATCCGATTGCTGCGGGCAAGTTTTCGGTGCCGCGCCGGTACCCTTGCTCCTGCCCACCAGTCGGCGTCAGCAGGCCAAGGTTGCGAACGAGCAAAGCGCCCATTCCCGGCGGCCCGCCCAATTTATGCGCTGATACGCAAAGCAAATCAGCATCTGGCAATGGCAATTTGCCCGCGCTTTGCGAACAATCGGCAAACAATATTCCGCCATTGGCCCGCACAGTATCGGCGATCTCGGCCATCGGTTGAATAACGCCGGTTTCGTTGTTCGCGGACTGCACCGCATAACGAGCAGCACCTTTGATCGCGTTCTGGTCAACATAACCGTCTGGGCCGACGGGCAAGCGGGTTGCGCCTGCCACAGCCAAGACCGCATCATGTTCAACGGCGCTGGCAATCGCATCATAGCCACGCAGCGCAATCGCGATTGCTTCGCTTGCGCCGCTGGTAAAAATGACTTCACCGTCCCAATTCAGCGCAGCAGCAACGCGGGCGCGGGCGTTCTCCAGCGCCGCACGGGCTGCGCGGCCCTCGCTATGCGGAGAGGATGGATTGGCCCATCGCGCCATCGCGTCGGCCATCGCTTCGCGCGCCGCCGGAATGACCGGCGTCGTCGCTGCGTGATCCAAATATATGCGGGCTTGGTCGGGCATAATTTCCATGACAGTTGCGAAAATCGTCACTGCTTCTATATAGCTCTACGAAATCCTGCAAAGCCCGAACCTTCGGGCAAAGCTCGGCACCCATCTAAGAATCGAACAATAATATGCCTGCTATTGCTATTCCCGGTCCTGAAGGCCGCCTCGAAGCCCGTTTTTCTCCGCCACCGCGCCCACGTGCACCGATTGCAATGATTTTGCATCCGCACCCCCAAGCCGGCGGAACAATGAACGACCGGATTACGCAGCAGCTGTACAAAACATTTGTAGCGCGCGGATTTGGTGTACTGCGGTTCAACTTTCGCGGCGTTGGTCGCAGCGAAGGCG
>CAZCXQ010000074.1:0-8749 GCA_964502655.1 uncultured Sphingorhabdus sp. | reverse complement strand
GCCGCCGCCCCGGTCGGAGGTAAAGGCAATGCGCGTTCCATCGGGGGAAAAGCGCGGCTGGGTTTCGAAGGGCAAGCCTTCGGCAATGCGGGTCGGCGTGCCGCCGGTGACGGGCATGGTGTAGATGTCACCCAGCAGATCGAACGCAATGGTCCGGCCATCGGGGCTAACGTCTAGGTTCATCCACGAACCCTCGTCAGTATCAATCGCGATCTGGCGGACGGTCAGGCCGGGGGGCGCCGCGACATCCCATTTGGGCGCCTTGTCTTCCGCGGCAGCAGGCGCAGCGGCCGGAGCAGCCGTCGGAGCAGCGGCTTGGGCAAATGCCGATGCCGGAATCGTCGCTGCACCCATCAGCAAGATGGTCTTCAGATAATGTGTCACGTGTGGGGTTCCCCTGCCATTTTGTCCTTGCTGTCATGCCTAGCGGGCGAGGGCAAGTGGGAAGCCGCAGCTTCGATGGGGAACGCGTTATTTTCTACAAACGACGGAGCGGCGGCGGCAGGGGTGCGCAGCTGCCCACCCCTTGCGCGTTTTAAAATCCGTCGACGCTCTTGCTGACGAGGATGTTGATCGCAACGCGGCGGTTCTGCGCCTTGCCTTCTTCGGTGTTGTTATCCGCCGTCGGGTCAGCCTCCGCCATGCCGGTGGGCGTCAACATGCGATAGGGTTTCCAGCCACAGGCTTGCTGCAAATGGTTCACCACCTTGGACGCACGCTTCTCGCTCAGTTCCTGATTATAATCATAATCGCCCACCGAATCCGTATAGCCGACAACAAGCATCAGCGCGTTTTCGGTCGCATTGGCTTGAGACGCGGCGGCACATAGATCGGCCTGTGCGGCGGGCGTCAGGTTCCATTTGCCCGTGTCGAAATAGACGTTGGTCGTGCCCTTCACATTATATTGGTCAATGTCGGCCACGCGGCTGCGCAAGGCTTCGGTCGCAGCGGTCTGCTCGGCAAAGCCCTGCTCGGTGCCGTTGCGGATCATATTCGCGGTGCGCATATCCTTATTCTGCAGCTTGATGGAACTGGCGACAAGGCCGCCACCCCATTGCACGGTCTTTGCCGTCACCGGCAGGCCGTTCAGCAACTGATCGGTGGCAAGCTTTGTCCGGCCAAGGCCGAACAGGCCCGAGCTGGACCGCACTTGCGTAGACTCGCTGAGCGACAACACAGTCTTGGTGCCATCGGCGCCCGTAACCTGCACGCGGTCATCCTTGCGCGCAGAAATGAAGCCTTTGATCTCCGGTCCTTCGGGAAGCTCGCTCAGGTCAGCGGGCGGCATGCCGGTGACCACAGTGCCCGCTTCGGGCTGGGCAGGTAATTCTTGCTGCTCCTGCGCAGACAGGCTCGCCGACACAGGGGCGGCAAGCATTGCCAAGACAAGGGCAGTTTTGGATGTTTTCGACATGATACGCATATTGGTCTCCGAATATAAATATAGCCGGCCCTGCATCTGCGCAGACCCATATCGGCCCACCCCCTGTTGATGGCGTGCCGGCCGTTGGAGGCCCCCTTCATCGCGGTTTGTTCGACGCGCAGCCGCTAAGCCGCGCCAAACGCTATGTGCGCCCTGCGTGGGCAAGGCGACCTTGCCAGCAGATGAACAGGTAGGCGGCCCATGCCGCCAGAGTGGATGTGGCGAGGCACGCACGCGACCAACGGTCGCCACGGTAGGCACGCACAGGCGCAGAGGCCGCAGATCTGGACCAGCGGATGGTCCACCACCAAAAAAGCGTAGCGTGCACGCAACTAATGTCTTCGGGCCTATCGTTACAATTGTTCACTTTACCGAATACGCGATTTAGACGACTGATAAATATCGTTTTTATGACGCGTTTAAGCGGTCAAGCTGCCGTCGAAATTGCGCGTATGAGAGTGCGCCGCGACGTCTTCGCCTTTAGGAAAATGGGCGCTGTCGACGGCCAAAGGAGGAGAATGAAGATGAAAGCTTTGTACACGATCCCGGCCCTATTGCTTCTCGTATCCGGTTGTTCCGGCGGTGAAACGCCCGCTGCGCCCGTAGATACCAAGGCGATCGAGGCGGCAGCGCATGGCGGCTATGTTGCGGCGATTAACAGCAACAATGTCGACACGCTGATGGAGGGCCTGACCGACGATGTCGTTCTTCAGGCACCTGGCGCGCCAGAAATCATCGGCAAGGCCGCGGTGCGCGAATGGGTCGGGGGATATTTCGGCGCTTATGAGACGAAGTGGGAAAAGACGTCGCTTGGCTTTACCGTCACCGGCGATTTGGCCGTTGAGCGTTACACCTACAAAGCGACCGACACCGACAAGAAAACCGGCGCGGTCTCGACCGACATCGGCAAAGGGATCAACGTTTTCCGGCGCGGTACCGACGGCAAGTGGCGCGTAGCCATTGACGGATGGAGCTCCGACAAACCCGCATCATAACGGGCACGCAGAGGCCGCAGAGGCCGCAGAGGCGGCGCCCTTAAACAGCGGTAACGAGCGGCTTTTCCATCATCGCGCGTTGAAAATGCTGATCGCCGATCTGGACGATCTGATGTTCGACCACCGAAAAGCCGACCGCGGCAAAGGCAGGCTGCGCCATCAGGCTGGCATGCACCCACAGCCGCGCTTCGTTCGCGGCGCGGGCGTGCGCCTCAACCATGCCAAACAACCGCCGGAACAGGCCGCTGCCCTGCGCTTCGGGGCGGATAAAGGCAAAGTCGATATAGCCGCCGCCTTCGATGCTCATAAACCCGATGATGCGATCCGCATCGCGGCCAATGGCAATATCCTTGGCCGCCAACCGCGATTCCCACTCCGCCCCGCTCCTGCGTTCCGGAACCCAAGCCGCACGTTGCGCATCGGTATATTTGCTGGGCCCGTTGCGGACCGCGTCAAACATAACGTCCGCGAGTTCGGCGGCGTCGGTGGGGGTGGCCCAAGTGAGGGGGTGGGGCATGGTGTTCATCGGACCGCGTTAATTACTCTACAAACACTCTCGTCGATATTGTGCATAATGTGACGACCTTGAACGCGGATCGACCGAATGCCTACCGGCGCGCCGGTCTCACGGTTTACCCTCAGACATTAAAGATACGTCCTTCGTATACAGTGGCTTCGACTTTTGTCTGACGTAGCATTGCCGCACCTATTTTGCGGGGATCTCGGTCAAGAACTGCGAAGTCAGCCCGTTTGCCTGCTGCAATAGAGCCGATTTCATGGTCGCGTCCAATGACTTGCGCTGCCTCAATGGTGATTGCGCGGAGCGCCTTGCCAACGCTCAATCGCTCTTGCGGTGCGAGGGTGTTGCCATCCAGCGTGATCCGGTTCGCTGCGATCCATGCAAGGTAGAATGGATCGATTGGCGCCATATTGAAGTCCGAGTGGAGCCCCAGTGGAACCCCCAAACGTTCAAGTGAACCAAAGCGGTCCATTGTCGCGGCCCGGTCGGGTCCAAGACCATGCGCGGCATAGGCGTCACCTAGCACACGTACATAATTGGGTTGACCTGATACAAACAAGCCCAGGCGGGAGATGCGGCGGTTCTGCGCCTCGGTCGAATAGCCGAGATGTTCAAGGGTAACGGTTTGTCGCGCGCTGCGTAGGCCGGTGATGACCGGCTCAAGCGTGTTCAGTACGACATCAAGGCCTTCGTCGCCGTTGACGTGAATATGCAGACTCAACCCTGCTTCCCAATAGCGCCGCACCTGTCGGGCGAAGTCGGCGGGTTCGGTTATCCACTTACCAAGGTGCCCGTCCGTATAGCCGGGGGGGTTCATGCGCATGTTCTGCCCGAAATACGCCCCGTCTGCCAACAGCTTTACCCTGCGCGGTACGCGGAGATGATTACCCTCCAGTCGGTCGCGCGCGGTTTTGTACCAAGCGTCAATATCAGTGACCTTATCAAGTTCATTAGCCATCGGCACAAGATCAATCCGTGCGGCACAGTCGGAAGCTTCGAAGGCGCTGCGGATCAACCCTGCCTCGACATCAAAGCCGGCAAATATGCCCGTTGCCATGTCCGCGGTCGTTGTGACGCCGTGGCGCAGCATCAAGGTGCGCAGATCGGCCATGCCGGCCTTCAGCTTGTCTGCGGCAAGGATCACCGGACGCATCTTGGCGAGTGCCAGCGGAAGCGCCGTTTCGCTAAACAATCCTTGGCTAAAGCTGAAATGGGCGGGATCTGCCTTGGTCGCAGCGAGCGCGGCGTTGAATGCGGCTTCATCGGCAAGTCCCCATTCGCGGAGCATAGAACTGTTGACGATAACCTCGTGAAAACTGCGTTGCCAGACGACCAGCGGACGATCAGGCGCCAATTCATCAAGCATGCTTCGGTCGAGTGCCCCGTGGAACAACGCGTGGTAGCCCCAAGTGATGAGCGGGCGCGATGCATCACTGGCCAGCAAAGCGCGCAGTCGTTCTCGGTATCCCGCGGCCGTTCGCACCCCTGCGGAATTAACGCGCGGCAACACCCAGTCATCGGGCGCGATAAATGGCACGTTGAGCATCACGGCCGATTGCATGGGATGAATGTGCGGATCGATCAGCCCAGGAAACACTGTTTTCCCGGCAAAACTACGATCAAGCGTCGTCTCACGGTTCGCAGTCCACGGTGTCAACGCGGCTACGCTATCCGCAACGCCCAGAATTATGCCACTCGACACTGCCACGAAACGCGCTTCGGGGAGCGATGGTTCCATAGTAACAAAATTGGCCTCGAAAACAGTCACTGGCTCTCGCGCAAATGCGTTGGCAGCGACCGACGCCAAAGGCAGCGCGCCAATTCCAGCAAGCATGCCGCGTCTGTCAAATTTCATTTTAGCCCCCCAATTTACACTAAGATGCTATACTGGCCGCGAATAGCCAAGAGCAATCTTTCGTGCGGATCAGGCAGCTCAGTCGGTCTCGCGCCGGCTTGGCCTGCGTATATTTACTCGGCCCGTTGCGGACCGCGTCAAACATGACGTCCGCGAGTTCGGCGGCGTCGGTGGGCGTGGCCCATGAGAGGGGGTGGGGCGTGGTTGAGATTCTCATTGTGGAGCCCAACGAACTTGCATCTATAAAATTTAAAATGTGGGACCCCAGACGCAGCGCGCTTACGCGAATAATTGCCTGCCCGCGAGATCGAGCATGATTTCCTCCGATCCGCCGCCGATCGCGTTGACGCGTACTTCGCGGTAGATGCGTTCTATTTTGGATCCGGTGATATAGGATGCGCCGCCGAGGACCTGTGCCGCCTCGCGCGCGATCTGTTCGAGCATTTGGGTCGCTTGCACTTTAAGAAGGGCAAAATCGGCCGGTTGGTCACATCCATTTTGTACCTGCCATGCGCATAGATCGACCCAAGACTGCGTGGCCGCAATCTGGCGGGCCATATCGGCAAGTTTGATCCGGATCGATTGGTGCTTCACCATCGCTTTGCCAAAGGTTTCACGCTGCTGCGCCCATGTGACGGCTTCTTCCAGACAGACTCGCGCAAAGCCACAGCATGACATGGCCATGCCAAGGCGTTCGCGATTAAAATTCATCATGATGCCCATGAAACCGCCATTTTCCACGCCGATCAGATTCTCTTTCGGAACGATCACATCCTCAAAGTGAATGGTCGCCGTGTCCGAACAATGCCAGCCCATCTTGCTTAAGCGGGTCCGGGATACGCCCACAGCGTCCATGGGGATGAGCAACAAAGATATCCCGCCAGCCCCTTCGCCGCCCGTGCGAACGGCTGTGGTCAGATAATCCGCCCGCATGCCCGTGGTGATGAAGGTCTTTGATCCGTTCACGACATAATGATCTTTATTGGCCACCGCCCGGGTTTTAAGATTGGCAACGTCAGAGCCGCCCGATGGCTCTGTGATACCCAAGGCGATGAGTATTTCACCCGCCAGCACCCCGGGCGCGATCTTTTGCTTCATCTCTGCGGAGCCCATCGCCAGAATTGGCGGCAGCCCAATCCCGTGGGTCATCAACGATGCGCTGAGGCCGCCTGCACCTGTGCGGCAGAGTTCCTCTGTTTGGACAAGTCCGTGGAACATGTCGAAACCGTCGCTGTGGCCGCCAAATTCGTCGGGGAAGCCAAGCCCCAATATGCCGGCTTTAGCCGCGGCAATATGCAGCGAGCGGGGCAGTTCGCCCGCCAATTCCCAACTGTCGATGTTCGGATCCACCTCACGCGTGACAAAGCGGCGGACGCTTTGGGCAACCGCCTCATGCGTTTCAATGTAATAAGGTGAGCGTGCACGCCAGCGATCAAATTCTGTCATGGGTTGGGGTCCTATTTCATTTATGTCCGAAAGCGGTCGCGAAGTTCGAACTTCAGCACCTTGCCGGCAGGATTGCGCGGCAGCGCATCAACGATTTCAAGGCGCGTCGGCAGCTTGTATCGGGCAAGCCGTTCGGTTGCCCATTCGCGCAAGCCCTCAAGATCGAGCGTGTGGCCTGGCTTGAGCGCAGCAACCGCAGTCACGCGTTCGCCCCATTTGTCACAGGGTTCGCCAAATATCGCGATTTCGGCGATGGCCGGATGACCATATAAAATGGCTTCGACTTCGGCCGGGTAGATATTCTCACCACCGCTGATGATCATGTCTTTCAGGCGATCGCAAATATACAGGAACCCGTCTTCATCCAGATAGCCAATATCCCCGCTGTGGAACCATCCTTCGGGATCGATTGCAGCTGCGGTCGCCTGCGGCTTGTTCCAATATCCGCGCATGATATTGGGGCCGCGCATGACGATTTCGCCGCGCTCGGCCGTACCAAGCGGCGTGCGGCCATCGTCGCCGACAATGCGCAGATCGACAAAGAAGACCGGTCGCCCCGCCGATCCAAGCTTGGCCAGCGCAAATTCACTGCCCAAAAATGTACCAACAGGCGCCGTTTCCGTCAGGCCGTACCCCTGATTAACCTGCACCCCGCGCGCTTGATACAGCTGCAACAAGGGTTCGGGAACCGGTGCACCGCCGCATACAATGACGCGCAAGCTCGACAGATCGGCTGATGCAAAATTGGGTTGTTGGCTGATCACCAACAGCATGGCCGGCACAGCAAATGCCCCTGTGACGCGATATTTGGCCACATCTGCGGCGAAAAGCGCGGGATCAAAGCTGCGGTGCAATATGACATGGCAACCTTTTTGCCAGGCGGCCAGCGGCATGACGTTCAATCCGCCGATATGGAACAATGGCGCCATGATCAGGGCGACATCATCCTCCCGCGTATCGGAACTCAGCATCGACATGACATTTGACCACCACAAATTGCCGTGGGTCAACATCACGCCTTTTGGCTGGCCGGTCGTGCCAGATGTGTACATGATAACGGCGATATCGTCGTCCGCGGTGGCTTCGCCCTCCGCCAAGGGTGGTGCACCCTCTACGAACTGCCCGACCGATGGCCAATCGGGCGCAGCAACATCAGCGGAGAGATATTGCCGGCAACATAATGCGCCACGGATGCCGTCGACGATGGGTTGATGTAGGGCATCGACCACCAGCATATGCACGCCGGCATCGTTAATGATGTAGGTAAGCTCTGGTCCCGTCAGGCGGAAATTCAACGGCACGAAGATCGCGCCGATGCGCGCCGCGGCAAACAGCAAATCGAAATAGACTGGCTGGTTTAATCCCAAAAACGCCACGCGGTCACCCCGGCATATGCCGGACGTTCGCAATGCCGACGCGAGCCGATCAATAGCATCCTGCATTTCGGCATAGCTACGCGTGCGCCCTTCAAAGGTCATCGCCGGTCGGTCGGGGGTAAGCTTCGTCCGCTGGCTAAACCAGCTACCAAGCCCGATATCCGCTCTTATCATCCCGCTCCCCTCGGTTCTATGTACATGAGGGCTAACAGTCGACCTCACCGGGGTCAATGACATGCAGGGGGAGTGTGTGTTGGTTCCTGTCCAGCCCTCTCTACGCACAACAAAAAGGCCCCACGGGAGGGCGTTGAACGGTAGCTTACTGTTTGTGCTGCATGGGCCCCGGATCGGGTCCGGGGCAACGCCACGCTAAGCGGCATTGCCGCTAAGCTTATGCGTTGGTTGCGGGAGTAGGATTTATGCGCTTTGCGCATGGTCTTCGCAATGGCGATGCCATTGCTCCGGCTGAACGAGGTGAAAATCCACAATCCACCAAAACCAACAAAAAAGCCCGCACGAGGCGGGCTGTTTTGCTGGTTGCGGGAGTAGGATTTGAACCTACGACCTTCAGGTTATGAGCCTGACGAGCTACCGGGCTGCTCCATCCCGCGCCACCAAATGCCCCATATTTCAACGGGGCAAAAACGAAAAAAGGCGGACATCCGTCGAATGAACGACAGCGGTCCGCCTTTTGAATTATGAATGGGTTCTTCCAATGCACTTATATCATGAGCGCCGGCTGCAATGCCTGGCGACGCCCTACTCTTCCAACGCTTAAGCGGTAGTACCATCGGCGCAGTTTGGTTTCACGGCCGAGTTCGGGATGGGATCGGGTGGGTCACAAACGCTATGGTCACCAAGCAATGAAGCAGGCGCTCACAATAAGTGAAATTGGGTTATAATCGATGCCCGTGCAGGGAATACTTTATCTGGTTGCGATGTAATCATCCGCCATCGACGTTGCTGAACAAGCCAGCACTGTCATTGATGGTGGGACTTCAAGCGCGAAAAGAGTAATTAGGATTGGTTAGCTTCACGCATTACTGCGCTTCCACACCCAACCTATCAACGTAGTGGTCTACTACGACTCGATGAAATCTAATCTCGAGGGAGGCTTCCCGCTTAGATGCTTTC
>CAZCXQ010000073.1:0-8897 GCA_964502655.1 uncultured Sphingorhabdus sp. | reverse complement strand
GCGAAAAGCTCGGCGAAAGGCGGGCGAAGCGCGTGCCACACCTCTTCGACATCAGCGACGGACACGCCAAAGGCTTGCCCGAAAGCGGTCTTGGCAAGCCGCGCAGATATGCCCACCCGCATGCCGCCCGTTGCAAGCTTCAGCAGCGCATAACGGCCATTGGCATCCAACCGGTCCATCAACTCCGCCAACACCGCCGACGCGCGCGCCCGGCTGGTGCTGTTCAACAGATCGATGACTTCGGACACCGATGGTGCGCCATCGCCGCCGCTCTTGTCTGGCCACATCAGTGCGACCGTTTCCGCGGTATCACCAACATAATCGCGGCTCATGCGGAATAGCATGGGGTCGAAACGTTCCTCTGCCATCGCGCGAATGGCCGCCGATTTCACGGTGGCAATGTTCAACGTCCCGGCCAGTGCCGCCAAAGCCCAGCCACGATCGGGGTCAGGCGTTATACGCAGATAATCCGCGATCAACCGGATCTTCAAATCGCGCGACCGTGTGTAGACCAAGCCATCGATGAGCGCGGCAAAAGCTTGCATCAGCTTTCGTCCTCGTCTTCGCGGCCAACAAGATCAAGCGCGCGGGCCTTTAACTGGTGCAGGTCACACCAACGGCCAAGCGCATCGGTGCGGCCATGGGTGATCCAGGTTTCTGACGGGCGCAGCTCAAGCAGCGTATCGGTCAATTCGGTCCAGTCGGCATGGTCCGAAATGACCAAAGGCAGTTCGACATTGCGCTGTCGCGCGCGTTGGCGGACGCGCATCCACCCCGATGCCATGGCGGTTATGGGTTCTGGCAGCCGCCGTGCCCAACGGTCATTCATCGCAGACGGCGGCGCTATAACAATCGCGCCCTTCAATTCCGATTTGGCAAGGCCCGTTGCCATGATCAGTTCGCCCAGCGGTACATTGTGCGCGGCGTATAGGTCGCACATTTTCTGCATCGCGCCGTGGATATAAATCGGGGCGTCGTACCCCGCCCTGCGCAGCTCAGCGATAACGCGCTGCGCCTTACCCAGCGCATAAGCGCCCACAACAATGCAGCCATCGACATTGGCGTCGCGGGCGGCGAGCAATTTGGCGATCTCGTCCTCAATGGGCGGATGCGTGAATACCGGAAGGCCAAAGGTGGCTTCGGTAATCAAAACATCGCAGGCAACCGGCTCAAACGGGGTGCATGTCGGGTCAAAGCGACGCTTATAATCGCCGGTCACCACAACCCGCTCGCCAGCATGTTCAAGCAATATCTGCGCCGATCCAAGCACATGCCCAGCGGGGTGAAAGCTTATCTTCACGCCGCCATGTTCGAACCCGTCGCCATAAGGCACTGGCGTGCCCATTTCGGTTCCATATCGCAGCGCCATGATCGCCAGCGTCTCAGGTGTCGCCCACACCGCGCCATGACCGCTGCGTGCATGGTCCGCATGGCCATGGGTGACAAGCGCGCGTTCGGCAGGACGCGACGGATCAATCCACATATCTGCAGGCTTCACATAAATGCCATGCGCGTGCGGCTCTATCCAATGTTGTGCGGCGGTTCGGGAGATGTCGGCTGTCCTTTTAACAATCCGAATATGGGCAGTGGCAGTTGCGATGTAAACCGCATGTGTCAGCGAAAGTTCAAAGCCGCAGCCCGCGAAACTATCGGTGCCCGTCAGCTGGCGTCGACGTAAAACAGCAAACAGGTTTCGGGATGCGCGTGTGGCAATTGCAGACCCCCGTGCATCAACGCGGCACCGCTCAACGTCGCGCCGTCCTGTTTTAGCCCAAGCCTCTCGATTGCCGATGGTCCCTTAATGGCTTGCCAGATCGTCGGCCAGATCAGCTTTACCAGATAATTGCGGTCCGGGTCCAAACCCGCAAACCGCAAGCGTTCAGGCAAAACCTGCGGATCGCTCAAAACATAAGCGACGGAATACAGCGCTTCGGAACGGTCTCGCGCGATCACGCCGCTTGCCATTATCTGCGGTGCCGTATCGATCCGGACCAGATCGCCATCATGCAGCAACGCACGGTGGCGCTTATGCAAGGCGATGGCAGACTTTAGCGTATCGAGGTCGCCCTGCCGTTCGGTCAACAGGTTGAATTCAAGCCCCATATGCCCCATGCATGCCGTCGCGGCGCGCATGTTCATCGACAGCCTGCGTCCACTCACATGGCATCGGGCTGGACCCACATGACATCCCATCACTTCGGGCGGCAGGAAGAAGCTTGCGCCGCGTTGGATATATTGCCGGTCACGCGCATCATTGCTGTCGGAGGTCCAGACGCGGTCGCTATGCGCCAGCACACCCATATCGGCACGTGCTCCACCCGATGAGCAGCTTTCAATTTCGACATCGGGATGCGCGGCGCGCACCCGGTCAAGCAGCGCGTAAAGCGCGGTTACCTGTGCGAAGGCCTTCGCATTGCCGGATGCACCACCCGGATGGCTTAGGTCGCGGTTCATATCCCATTTGATGTAGCTGATATCGTGATCGCGCAGCACCGCATCGATTGCGTGGAATAGATAGTCCGCAACCTCGGTCCGGCTGATGTCCAGCGCGAGTTGCGACCGGAACGGCACCTGATCTACGCCCTCCACACCCAGCACCCAATCGGGATGTGCGCGGTATAGTTCGCTGTCGGGGTTGACCATTTCGGGTTCAAACCATAGCCCGAATTCCATGCCCAGCGACGTCACATGATCAACCAATGGCTTTAGGCCGTCGGGGTACATATCGGCGGACACGGTCCAATCGCCAAGCCCAGCACGGTCATGCCGCCTGCCCCCGAACCATCCGTCATCCAGAACAAAGCGTTCGACGCCAATGTCCGCGGCGCGGGTTGCCAGCTCTTTCAGCTTTGCGACATCATGGTCGAAATACACCGCTTCCCACGTGTTGTAATGCACCGGCCGCGGCTTGGCGCGCATGGCTGGTCGCAGCAATTTTGAGCGCACATGTTCATGGAATTTGCGGCTCAGCGCGCTGAACCCATCGGCACTATATGCAGCAACAATTTCGGGGCTCGCAAAGGCTTCACCCGGCGCCAGCCGAACCTCGCCGGGCAACAGCAGCGCACCAAGGCTGGTCAACACACGTCCATCGGTCAGCGTGTCCACGCGCAGGCGATGGTTCCCGCTCCACGCCAGATGGAAGCCATATGCCTCGCCCGCAGTTTCGTTCGTGCCGGGCGTCGCCAATAGCAATGCGGGATAGCTGAAATGCGACGTGCGGCCGCTGCGGTTTTCCCGCAAATATGTGCCTGCGCTGCGCTTCACCCGATCTTGGGTAAATTCCTGAGTCCAGCGGCCGGTAAATCCGATAATCTCGGTCATGTGCTCGGGCACAGGCAGGCAGGCGGTCATCACGTCAGTGACATCCAGCGCCGTCGCGCCGTAATTGGTCAAATGCGTGCGGATACGCAGAACGCCGGTGGCCGGATCAAAATCAATGTCATATACGAGGCCAAGCCGCGTGCGTTCATCACGGCATATGATTTTCGCGCCATGCGGCCGCGTTTCGACTTTGCCGACCTCGAAAAGGCTGCACCAATCCTTGCCCTCGCGATGTGCAGCGAAACCCTGCATCATGGGGTGGCCTAGACCGGGTTCCATGGCGAAGGAAAGCGGCAGCGCAACATCGGCGACGCCGTGCATAGCCTGCCGAAAAAACAGGCTTCCCACCTGCGCCGCATCGACATTTTCGGGCAATGCCGCGCCCCAATAGATCACCGACGGCGGCGCGCCCTTGGCACAGGCCAATATCAACGTCGCGTCCGGGGCATCAAATCGCAAATGGTCCAACTCATGCTCCCCAGAAATTCCGTTGGCCGTCGCGACCCATTTGTTACTTTGTGTTTTGTATATAGCCGTTTAACCGGCATATTATCAAAAAAGCAAAAGCACAGCTTTGCAACGAAAATCATCGGGGGGATGGATGTTCGAGACAACCAACAGCGCGGCGCAAATCGGCATATTTGTGTCGCTCACGATGCTCATCGCCATCCTCACATACTGGAAAGTGGACGGCAAAGGTGCCCAGCGGGCGCAGGATGCAGGCTCCACCAAAGAGGTGTTCCTTGCAGGCGGCGGCCTGACATGGCTGTTTGTCGCAGGGTCGATTACGCTGACAAACCTGTCGACCGAACAGCTGGTCGGTATGAACGGTAACCAGATGCTGCTGCTGGCGTGGTGGGAGATTTCGGGTTTCGTTGGCCTGTTGATCTTGGCCTATGTTTTTGTACCAATTTATTACCGCAACAATTGCACCACAGTGACAGAATTACTGGAACGCCGGTACAAGGGCGGCAGCATACGCACCGTCATTTCGGCGCTGTTTCTGCTGGGCAATATCCTGATCTACCTTCCCGCTGCGCTCTATTCGGGCAGCCTGTTTTTGAAGTCGATGTTCGGGGTGGATTGGTCGCTGATCTGGTTTGCTGCACCCATGGCGATTATCGCCGCCATCTACACCATCACCGGCGGCTTACGCGCAGTTGCGGTTATGGACACATATTCAGGTATCGGCGTGCTGGCGATTGCGTTTTTGGTGGTCATATTGGCACTGGCCGCGGTCGGCTTTGACCTGTCCACTGTGCCTGCCGAGCGCACATCGATGATTGGCAGCATCGATTCCCCGATCCCGTTCCACACATTGTTCACGGGCATGATTTTCATCCAGATATTCTATTGGTCGACCAATCAGAATATCACCCAAAAAGCGATGACCGCGCCAACCGTCAAGGAAGCGCAAAAGGGCGTGCTCGCCGCCGCCATTGTCCGTATCCTCATCATCCCCGCAATCGTCGTCATTCCGGGCGTCGTCGCCTATAAGCTGTTCGGTAGCTTGGGCGATGCGGCCTATGGAAAGCTTGTGGCGCATGTTTTGCCCGGTTGGATGTCCGGCGCGTTTGCCGCCATGATGATGGCCGCCGTTATCGCGCACACCAGCGCCATATTGAACAGTTCGGTGGCGTTATACGCGGTCGATTTTCATGACAAATTCATCCGCCCTGTTGCCAACCACTGGCGGCTTGCGGCGATTGTATCGATCATCCTGACGGTCACTTCGATTTTGCTCGTTCCGGTCTATGAAAATGCAAAAAGCATCATCAACCTGTTGCAGCAGCTCAACGGCCTATCGTCGATGCCAATCCTGTCGGCATTCATTACCGGGCTGCTGTTCCGGAATATGGACGCACGGGCCGCGATTGCCGGACTGATTTGGGGCGTTGCGCTTTATGCGTTTCACAATTTCATTTTGTACGTGCCCGATACGCTTTATGCGGGCGAAACATTTTACCAGCATATGGGGATTGGCTGGCTGCATTATATCGACGTCATGGCGATTGTCCTTGTGACCTGTGTGTTGACCGCCCTGACGGTCAACCGCATCATCTTTGGCAATCGGGCCGTATTTATCTGGAGCAAGGAAGGACGCCGGCTTTCGGCGATTGAGGCATGAGCGAATATATCATTGTTATCGACGAAGGCACGACATCGACCCGCGCCGTTCTGTTTACCGCCGACGGCACTGCTGTGGATAGCTGCCAGCGCCCGCTGACGCAGCATTATCCGGCGCCTGGCCTTGTGGAGCATGATGCCGAAGAAATCTGGAAGCTGACGTTGGAATGCGCGCAGACCATCATTGCAAAAGCAGGTGGTGCGGACCGCATTGCGAGCATTGGTATCACCAACCAGCGCGAGACCATTGTGTTCTGGGACAAGCGCACGGGCAAGCCGCTCGCCCCTGCAATTGTATGGCAGGACCGCCGCACCGCAGACATATGCGCTGCGTTGAAGGAACAGGGCGAGGAACCCGTTGTTCAGGCCAAAACCGGCCTGTTGCTCGATCCCTATTTCTCTGGCTCCAAAATCGGATGGGCCTTGGAAAACTGGCCGCAGCTAAAGGATGCGGGCGGGCATCTCGCGGTTGGCACGGTCGAAAGCTATCTTGTATTTCGCCTGACGGGCGGCGGCCATATCACCGATGCGACCAACGCATCACGCACCGCGTTGATGGCAATTGGCAGCGGCGGATGGGACGATGGCCTTACCGACCTGTTCAGCGTGCCGCGCGACATACTGCCCGAGATAACCGACTGTGCAGGCGATCTTGGCACGACATTGCCGGAGCATTTTGGCGGACCCATCCGCATTGCGGGCATGGCGGGGGACCAGCAAGCGGCCACCATCGGCCAAGGCTGCTTTGCCGTTGGCCAGACCAAGGCAACTTTTGGCACAGGCGCGTTTGTCCTGACGCAAACGGGCACGACATTGCGCCAGTCACGCAACCGTCTGCTGTCGACGATCTTATATCAATTGGGCGGCGAGCGGCATTACGCGCTGGAAGGATCGGTTTTTGTCGCGGGCAGCCTCGTCCAATGGCTGCGCGATGATCTGGGGCTTATTGCGCATGCTGCGGACACGGAAACACTGGCGCGCAGCGTTCCGGACAATGGCGGCGTATATCTTGTGCCGGCGCTGTCCGGCCTTGGTGCGCCGCATTGGCGCCCCGATGCGCGGGCCAGCATCAGCGGCCTGAGTTTCTCGGCGACCAAGGCGCATGTCGCCCGCGCCGCGCTGGAGGCAATGGCCCACCAGACCCATGACCTGAAAACAGCATTTGCTGCGGACGGTGCCGATTGGGCGGAACTGCGCATCGACGGTGGCATGGTTGCCAATGACTGGATGGCACAAGACCTCGCCGACATGCTCGCGATAGATGTCGAACGTCCGGCCTTTGTCGAAACAACGGCACTTGGCGCGGCAATGCTCGCCGCCGTTGGATGTGGAATTTATAAGTCGCTGGAAGATGCCGCTGTCATGCGCGGCGGCGTGCAGCGCTTTGTTCCCAACATGGAAAAGCATGCACGCGACGCGCGCCTGTCAGGGTGGTCAGACGCCCTTGCGCGTGTTCTTCAATAGTCCAAGTCCCAGTTCACAACATCTTAACCATCTGACTGCAATGTAGAGCCGCCCATGTGGCGAACGACATCGACAGGACGAAAAGATGGATAGTTTGCGCGGATTTGAACCGTTTGGATCAGACCTTGATGCTGAAATGCCCGCTTATACCCTCTATGAGGACGAAGACGCAGCAATCGAGCCGCCGCCATTCATATCGGGCGACGAACGCCGGATGCAGGTCCGCGCGTATAATTTTTGGACGTCGCAGCTGCACGACAGAAATTTCCCAAGCATTGAGGAACTCAATCCATCGGCCATCGACGATTTCCGCGACTATAGCGTTCTTCTCGATTTCACCTCGGGCATCGAAAATCCGTCCATTGACTATCTTGGCGATAAATTGCGCGCCGAATGCGGCTTAAGCGCGGACATCACATATCTGGATGAAGTCCCCCGCCGTTCGCTCCTGTCCCGCATTACCGACCATTATCTGCAAATCATTGCCAACCGCGCGCCCATCGGTTTCGAAGCCGAGTTTGTGAACGATCGCGGCAATGTCCTCATGTATCGCGGCATTTTGCTGCCCTATTCGTCCGACGACGACACGATTGATTTCATCTACGGCGTCATCAACTGGAAAGAAGCCGCGCATGCAGACATTAGCGGCCCGTTGCAGACCGAAGTTGCACAAGCCCTAGCCGCTTTGCCGCCGCGGCAGGAACATGTCCCTATCTGGGCAGATGCCCCGATGGCGGAGCAGCCAGACGATGCAGCGCCGCATGATGACGTCGAAAGCGATGAACCCTATCTGCTCCAAACGATAGCGCCCGGTGAAAATGCAAGCCTTGCCGATTGGCTGGATGCCGCACGGCAATGTGCAGAACAGGCCCGCGATGCAGATCTGCGCACGCGCGATGCCTTGTATCAGGCGATTGGACGCGCGTACGACTTTGCCTTGATTGCCGCCAATCACCCTGCCGATTACGCAGAGCTGCTTCATGATGCAGGCCTGAAAGCACAGGAACGCGCGCCATTTACGCCAATCGTTAAGCTGGTTTTTGGCACAGGCTATGACAAGACCCGCTTAACCGAATTTGCCACAGCGCTTCAATATGCGCAGCACAATGCCGTTCCGATGGGAACGTTCGCCAATATTCTGGCTGGTTTTGAAGGCGGCTTGAAAGCCATTGTTGCCGCCGAACGTCGCGCCAAGAAAATCGCTGCAGGCATCGAACCGGCCACGGCGGCAACCGATGACCCACGTGCGCGTTTGCGTTCGGCGCGCAAGCGTGACCTCAGCGAATTTGCAGGCGCAGGCGACGAATTTGTTCTGCTCGTTGCCCGCCGCGATGCCGATGGCAGCGTTGCGATTGTCGGCTCGGTTCAAGGCGACGCCATGTTCACCGAAAAGGCATTGCGTAAAGCCGACGTCTGACTTGTTTCGCAGGGCATTAGTGCTTAACGCGTTGGTCAGATGACTGACGCCCTTGCACTTGATTATGCCCAACGCCTGATATCCTGCGAAAGCGTGACACCAGCGCAGGGCGCCGTATTTGACGCGCTGGAGGAGATGCTGAAGCCTTTGGGCTTTCGCGTTGACCGTTTTGTATCGGGCAGTGGTGATGACAATCCAGCGCACGGCGCGCCTGTCGAAAATCTGTTTGCCATTCGCGAATCCGGCGGGCGTCACTTTGCCTTTGCCGGGCATCTTGATGTCGTGCCGCCGGGCGCTGGCTGGGCGAGCGATCCTTTCGTTCCGCAAATAAAGGGCGATTTGCTCCACGGGCGCGGCGCCGTCGATATGAAGGGCAGCATCGCGGCATTTGTCGCGGCATTGCACGAGATACCGGCTGACGCAGGGACAATCAGCCTGATCATCACGGGCGATGAAGAAGGGCCAGCGATTTACGGCACCCGCGCCTTAATCGATCATATGCAGACGCTTGGCACGATCCCCGATGCCTGCCTTGTCGGTGAACCCACCAGCGTGAACCGGCTTG
>CAZCXQ010000072.1:0-8959 GCA_964502655.1 uncultured Sphingorhabdus sp. | reverse complement strand
TACGGAATGGACCATGCGATGGTCTTTTCCACGGGCTATCAGGCGAACCTTGGCATCATCAGCACGATTGCGGGCAAGGGCGATTATATCATTCTCGATATCGACAGCCATGCGTCGATTTATGACGGCTGCAAAATGGGCGATGCCGAAATTGTGGCCTTCCGCCATAATGATGTCGAGGCCCTCGAAAAACGGCTGAAGCGCCTGCCGGCCGATGCGGGCAAGCTTGTCGTGCTGGAAGGTGTCTATTCGATGCTGGGCGATGTTGCGCCGCTCAAGGAAATGATCCGCGTTTCGAAAGAAGCAGGCGCGATGATCCTTGTCGACGAAGCGCATTCGATGGGCTTTATCGGCGAAAATGGCCGCGGCGTTGCCGAAGAGCAGGGCGTGTTGGACGATGTCGATTTCGTCATCGGTACCTTCTCGAAATCGGTCGGAACCGTCGGCGGTTTCTGCGTTTCCAACCATCCCAAATTTGAAATCATGCGGCTTGTCTGCCGCCCTTATGTGTTCACGGCGTCATTGCCGCCAGCGGTCGTCGCATGTTCGGCGGCGAGCATTCGCAAGTTGATGCACAATGGGAACAAGCGTGCGCATTTGTGGGAAAACTCCAGAAATCTGCATCAGGGCCTGCGCGATCTTGGTTTCAAACTCGGCACGCCTGATGCGCAAAGCGCGATTATCGCGGTGATCATGCCGGATTTGGAAAAAGGCGCGATGATGTGGGCTGCGCTTCTTGAGAATGGCCTATATGTAAACCTCGCCCGTCCGCCCGCGACGCCTGCTGGCATGACATTGCTGCGCTGTTCTTTATGCGCCGAACATAGCAGCGAACAGGTTGCCGATATCCTCAGCCGCTTCGAACGCGCGGGCAAGGCCGTCGGGATCATTTGACCACCACCCATGAACAGGCTTGACCGCAATGCGCGCTTATTGGCGACTGGCTTTGCGGCGATGGCCGGTATGGTGGATGCCATCGGATTTATGGCGAGCGGCGGATTTTTCCTGTCGTTTATGAGCGGTAACTCGACGCGCCTTAGCGTCGGGATCGTTGAAAGCGCGCCTTATATCGGTCTGGTTGCGGCGCTGCTGGCTAGCTTTGTCGGCGGCGTTGTCGCCGGGTCATTGGTTGGGCGGCAAACGACATTTGGCCCACATCATCGGCAGGCGATTATCCTGACCGGTATTTCGCTTTTGCTGTTCGCCGCGCCTATTGCCGCTGACGCGAGGTTGCTGCCCGTCGCGTTGTGCTTTGCGGCCTTTTGCATGGGGATGGAAAATACGCTGTTTGAACGCGAAGGATCGGTGTCGTTCGGCTTGACCTATATGACCGGTGCGCTCGTCAAGATTGGGCAAGGCCTTGCGACGCTGATCAGCGGTGGCGCGCGTCTGGACTGGGTGCCTTATCTGCTGCTCTGGCTGGGTCTGGCCAGCGGTGCGATGATTGGTGCGCTGATGTTCGGCCAGTTCGGGCTTAAAAGCCTGTGGCTGCCCGCCGCATATGCAGGGGTCTTTGCACTGGCACTTTTCGTTCCGCGCAAAAATACGTTCTAACGCACGGCGCCTTTTGCCAAAAGCTTGGGCACCAAAAACAACGCCGCGATTAACGGCCATTTGCGCTGCCATGGGCGCACGATGATGTGCGTGCCGGCGTGGCGGTTTATTTTCCACGCCAGATAATCAATGCCACCCGCATAGGTGAACGCCGCCTTTGCCAGCCGTGCAACGGTCAGCAATTTTCCACGGCGACGTAAGGCGGGCCAGCGGCGTTTTTCTTGAACGATATGGCCATTGGTGTCGGGCAGGATCACTATTTTGTCGCCGCGCACTTCATGTGCGATCGTTATGTGCTGCAATGCCGCCCGGCCAAAGCGGACGTAGCGATCGGGGTCGAACGAAATCACCGAAGATGGCCGGTCCTTGCGTTCCGCGCGCAGCTCCGCGCCATAGGTCATCTGGAATCCCGCCTGCCAAAGGTCGAGCACATCGGCTTCGCGCTCGGCAAATGCCAGTGCCGCATTCAGCAAAGTCGGGGCGGCACCGGATATCGCGACAACCGCCGACTGCCGCGCATCTTCATCAGCGCACCAGACAAGCCGCGATGGCTGGGCAAAGCGCGCCCAGACCGACACCGCAGACGCCGCCGGGCGGTTGAGGTGGTGAAAATCCGCTTCGCTTAAAATAGCCACCTTGGCGACCAGATCGCCATGTTGAAACGGAAATACATTGGGCGGCAGGCGGCGGTTCCATGTGGCAAGCCAACCGCGTCCATAAGCCGATTGGTAATCGGACACGATGAGGTAGAAGTCGAGCATCTCGCCCTGCAACTGTTCCGAGCGCAGGCACGATCCATAGAACAATACGGCGCGCGCTGCTGTGCCATATTGCGCGGCGATATGCGCAGCGAAGTCGCTTGCGCCCTGTTGCGCGGGTATGGCCAATTCCTCGGCCACAAGCTGGGTCAGCGAAAGCATATATGCGCCTTAGCCGTTTCCGTTGCCGCTTGTTAAGCAGCGAGTTTCAGAAAAGGGACAGGCGGCGTCGACCGAAGCACGATCGGGCTACCGCGATGCGCTTCGAACACTTCGCCATCCAACACGACGCTGCTGCGTTCGCTATCGATGCGGATGACGTCGCCTTGCTGGAAATGGACGCCGCTGGTGGGCGTGTGGCCCAATTTGCCGCGCAGTGATGCCGCGATCATTTTCAGCATCGCCCATGGCGTTTGGTCAACGGCCATAAACTTCATCAAGCCACGCTGTTTGGTTTTGCCGGCCTGTCCGCCAAGCAACAGCTTTTCCAGCGTGGTGACGATCAAAATCGAAAATGTGCCCTGCAATTCGCCGTTGCGGATAAACGATATGCTGACGGGTTTTGATCGTTCCGGCAGGAAACTTGCCTTCACCCGGACAAAGGCGGAAAACATAACGGCGATGAACGTCAGGAAATGGCTTAAGCCATTGGGTAATCCCAACGGATAGATTTTGTGGCGGCAATATAGGATGGTTTCGGCAAGGCCTGCGCCGCCCAAGAACATGCCAAGAACCGGACGCGCGCCTTCGCTGCCATCGCTTAACGCAATCAGTTCGCGGACAACGATATGTTCGGAAAGATCGCCCTTTGCGACGTCGATGATACGCGCCAGCGCCTCCAACGGGTCACCTTCGGCACCCAAATCGAGCGCAATCAGGTTGGTCTTGCCATTGGGCAGCACCGCGACGGGCGGCGGGGACCCTTCAAAATGCCCACCATGGTAGAGCTCAGTCAAAGCGGACTGCACGGTGCCATCGCCGCCATTGATGACGAGCACCTTTGGCTTCACGCGGGCAATCATTTCCAGCGCTTTGGCGATCTGGCCAATTTCTTCGACTTCGTAATGGAATATATCAGGATTTTTCGCGCAATAGTTTCGCACCGCCGGCAACAACGACCTGTTGCCGGTTGAATTCGGGTTCGAAAGAAGCGCGACTAAAGCCAAATCATTACCTTCACATATATTTCAGGTTGATGGTGATCCGCGTGACGCCGGGGCCCGCATCGAATGCGACTTTGCTGACCGACGGCTTGCCCAAATTCAAAATGCTCACGCTGGGGTTGTTGGAAAAACCGCCGCCATCCTGCGTGAAGTCTGTTTTGCCATTTCCGTTTCGGTCATGGCGCACAGCAATGCCATATTTCCCTTCGGAAGGGACGGGCACGCAAAAGCTCATATTTCCTGCGCTCGCCCGGCTTTCGATGCGGTGTAGCCAGCGGCCTTTGGCCAGCCAAGATCCAGGCGTAGCGGCATAAGATTGCACGCGAACATTGCCTCTCGCTTCCTTCACGCCCTGCACGTTCACCAGCACAGCGGGGCCTTTGCCCGCGGCGCAGCGCGACAAATCATTGCTTGTTTCCTGGCCTGCAGCAGCGCTGCCCGATATGAGCGCCAATGCTGTGGCAGATATAAGAACCCAATATTTATGCATCTCAAAACTCCTGGAACAGCAAATCCAGTATCACTTCACAAGGATACCATCGATATATTGCCCCTGAACCTGTAAGCGTCTATCGGGTCAGTTTGCGGCCAAATTAGGGTGACAGGGCGACCATAAGTTGAAATTTCTTACTGCCACCGACCGATATATCTTCCGGCTTGTGATGTTGCCGTTGCTGGCGACGCTCGCAATCGCGGCATCATTGTTGCTGCTGGACAAGATGTTGACCCTGTTTGACTTCGTCGCCGCAGAGGGCGGACCCGTCAGCGTGGTGTGGCGCATGCTCGCCAATCTGATGCCGGAATATCTGTCGCTTGGCATCCCTATCGGGCTTTTGCTCGGCATATTGCTGGCGTTCCGCAAGCTCGCGACATCGTCCGAACTCGACATTTTTCGCGCGGTGGGGATGAGCTATTTCCGGCTGCTGCGTGTGCCATTCCTGCTGGCAATCGCGCTTGCCGCGGTCAACTTTGCCATTGTCGGATTCGTGCAGCCCAGCGCGCGCTATCTATATGAAGAACTCCGCTTCGAACTGCGATCAGGGGCGTTTGGCGCAAAGGTTCGGGTCGGCGAATTCAACAATGTTGGCAAAAATTTGACCGTGCGCATCGATGAAAGCCGGAACAATGGCAACGCCCTGTCGGGCATGTTTGTGTACGCGCAAAGCAACAATAGACAGTCGATCGCCGTTACGGCTGAAAAGGGGCAGTTTTTGCGCACCGATGATCCGGACACGATATTGCTGCGATTGGAAAATGGCACGCTCGTGCACGACGCGCCCAATTATAAATCACCCCGGGTACTCAGCTTTACCAGCCATGATGTTCCCATTCCGCTGCCGCAGATTGAAAATTTTCGGACGCGTGGCGGCAAAGACCGCGAATATCTGATTACCGAATTGGTGCAGATCGGAAATGATATGCAAAGGCCGCAGCTGGACCGCGACAGTGCGTGGGCTAATTTCCATTTCCGCCTTGTTGAGGTGGCGATGATGCTCCTGCTGCCGCTGCTTGCATTGGCGCTGGCGATACCGCCGAAGCGGTCGACATCCGCGCTTGGCGTCTTTTTATCGATTGTGATGGTCGTGACCTATCATAAGATAAACGAATATGCCCAAAGCGTCGGTGCAATGGGTATCGTTGACCCGTTTATCGCATTGTGGGCACCATTTGTGCTGTTCGCCGCGCTCATCATCTGGATGTATCATGTGATCGCGCATGTGCCCGGCGGTCAGCCCATCGGCGCACTTGAAGTCTTCGCGACGAAGGCCGGCAAATGGTTCAAGAAACTGTTCCGCTGGGGCCGAAAATCGCGGCTGGCCACCATTGGCATGCCTGTGCCGCAAGAGGGGTCATAACCCATGCATTTCTTCCCCTCGCGCAACATCACAATCTATATGGCCCGGCTGTTTGTCGTGCGCAGCTTTGCTGTGTTGATGATGCTTGTGCTGGTGTTGATGACGCTCGATCTGCTGGGTGAAAGTGGCAAGATATTGGCGGTCCCCGGAAATGATCAGGGTGATGTGTTGCGCTATGTGACGATGCGCGCACCGCAAATCATTGCCAGATTTCTGCCCTTTTCGGTGTTGTTGGGGACATTAATCACGTTTGCGACCCTCAGCCAGAACAGCGAAGTCGTGGCGATGAAGGCGGCGGGATTGTCCGCGCACCAAATTCTTGCGCCCATGTTTGTCGCCAGCTTGGGCGTCGCGCTTATTTCGTTCGCCTTTAACGACGTTGTCGTCGCGCCGAATACACAAAAGCTTAAAGTTTGGAAGGATGCCGAATATGGCGCGATAGCGCCCGATGGTGACCCGCGAAATAATGTGTGGGTCCGCGAAGGCGGCGACCTTATCAATGCAAGCAGGGTGCTGGGATCGGGCGACAATATCGTCCTCGATAATGTCCGGATCTATTTGCGCGCCAATGGCGGTTTGCGTCAGGTCATTACGGCACCAAATGCCCGTTATGTTGACAATGCATGGCTGCTTGAAAATGCGGAAACATTTGATGTCGCGACCACCGAACAGAAGAAGGTGACCAATCTCGTCATCGGCAAAGGCATTACGCCCGACAGGTTCAACGTCGTTAAGGTTGACGGGGACAGCCTTGGCTTCTTACCGTTGATGCGCGCCATTGACGATCTACACGCCGCCGGTCGCCGCACCGATAATCTTGAAGGCATATTGTGGCACAAGCTGGCAGGGCCTTTATCGACCTTGTTAATGCCCTTGCTGGCTGCGGTCGCCGCCTTTGGCCTTGCCCGCTCGGGCGCTTTGTTCGTGCGCGCGGTGTTGGGCATGGCGCTTGGCTTTACCTATTTCGTTGCGGATAACTTTGCCTTGGCGATGGGCAATCTGGGTGCCTATCCGCCCTGGATCGCCGCATGGGGACCGTTTTTGCTCTTTTTACTGATCGGCGAAACCGTGCTCATCCGCACGGAAGAATGAGCCGGCAGCCATGAACGGCCCGGTCGAAGACGGACGTGCCAATCGCGGGCGTGCTGTCACCAATCAGGAAGTGGCCAAAGGCGCAGGGTTAGCCGCGGTCTCGCGGCTGGGTGCGTTAATCGAAGTGGTCGCGCAACCCGCTTATACATGGATGTTCGGGCTTACCGGCTATGGTGTCTATGTTGTGCTGTGGGCCGCTATCAACATTTTGGCGAATATCCTCGACCTTGCAATGGGACAGGCGCTTCAGCGGATTGTTCCGGCGGAATCGTCGGTTGAACAACAACATGGCGCGGTCAAATTCGCGCTGATCACGGGCACAGCATTGGGCGTCATGGCCGCGCTTGGGCTGACCGTGTCGGCCGATTGGCTGGCCGGTTTCGTGGCCACGGCGCCGGAAGAAGCAGGCCGTATTCCCGCCGCAATCGCGTTATTTGCGTGGAGCTTGCCGCTGTGGATCTTTGTCGAAATTGCGACAGCGGCAGCGCGTGCGAAGCGGGCCTTTGGCCCTGAAATCCGGCTGCGGATTTTTTGGGAGCAAGTTGCACGGTTGTTTTTTGCTGCGGGGTTTTTCGCCTTGGGCTTTGGTCTTACTGGATTGTTGCTTGGCCATATGCTGTCCTTGGCGGTCACCGCAATCCTGTCGGTTCAGCTGTTGGGCCGATATTATGATCTCACATTGCTGCTGCGGGCGCCAATGCCGACTGCCCTGCGCAGGTCGGTGTTGAACAGCGGCGCTGCCATGATGCCGCCGGCTTTGGCGCGGCGGGCGTATAATGACCTTCCGCCGATATTGCTTAATCTCCTGATCCCCGGGGCATCAGGGGCTACGGCTGCGGCACTGTATGGCATTGCGCGCAAGATTGCTTCAATCCCGCTTATCGTACGCCAGTCATTTCTCTACGTCCTTTCGCCGCTTGCGTCTGCACAAGCCGCGTCCGACCGCAGCGCGATGCTACCGATGTACCGGTTTTCGACACATATGTCGTTGTTGCTGGCGATGCCGCTGGCGGGCTTCATGATTTTGGTGGCCAGCGACATATTAAGTGCCTTTGCGCCGGGGGCTGCGGCTGCACTTCCGGTGCTGATCATCCTGCTCGCCGCGCGGGCGGGGGAGGCGGTGATTGGTCCCGCGACGCCTATTGTGGAAATGGTGGGCCATAAAGCGATCCCGCTCCTGAACAGCGTCATCGGCATGTTGATCTGGCTTGGCCTTGCACTTTGGTTGGTGCCGGATCACGGTGCATTGGGGATGGCGATTTCGGTTTCGGTTGCCGTGGTCGCGTCCGCTTGGGCTGCGGTCATCGAACTGCTCATGAGCGACCGCCTGAGCCCGTTTGGCCCGGGATTTTGGCGGACCGCCGCGGCTGGCGCTGTGGTCATCGCGCTGTTATGGATCATTGGCGAAGCGCTCCATCCATGGGGCGCGAAGATAAGGGCAGTTGGACTTTTTACGGTTTTCTGGCCATCACTGTGGATGGCATTGAAATTTGGTCTTGGCGATGACGATAAGGCCGCGTTGGGCAAATTTGCGGCACGCCTTCGCCTGTAAATCACTCTGTAATGAAATAAGAAGTTTCGGGAATTCACTATGACAGACATCATCATTCGGCCGGTTGTAACCAAGGCAGACAAACGCGCCTTTATTGACCTGCCGTTCCGGCTTTATGCGCATGACCCCAACTGGGTTCCGCCATTGAAAAGCGATGTGATGGCGACGATTACGCCGGGCAAGAACCCATGGTTCGAACATGGTGAGGCGCAGCTTTTCCTTGCCGAAAAGGACGGGAAAGTCGTTGGCCGGATCTCCGCACATTTGGATTTTTTGGCGCTGAAGCAGCCACCAGAGCAAGGCATGGGCCCCGGCGTCGGCAATTGGGGATTTTTTGAGGCGGAAGACGAAGCCACCGGAAAGCTGCTGATTGCGACTGCTGAAGATTGGCTGCGCAGCAAAAACATGGTGCGTTCACTCGGGCCGCTGAGCCTGTCCATCTGGGAAGAACCGGGCGTGTTGATTGACGGCCATGACCATCCATCGACCGTGCTGATGGGCTATCATAACGCAGCCTATGGCGGGTGGATTGAGGCGGCGGGCTACGCTGGCGTCAAAGATCTTTACACCTATCAAATCCCGATTGATGTGCCGTTCCCGCCGCTGGTGGAGCGCATTGTCGCGTCGGGCGAGCGCAATGAACGCATCGTCATTCGTAAGGTGAACAAGGATAATTTTGACGCGGAAGCGGCGTTAATCCTGTCCATATTGAACGATGCGTGGAGCGGGAATTGGGGCTTTGTCCCCATCACCGATGCCGAAGTCGCGCATACCGGAAAGCAGTTAAAACCTATCGTCTTTAACGACCTGATCCGGATTGCGGAGGTCGATGGCGAGCCCGTCGCCTTCATGATGACATGGCCCGACATTAACGAAAAAATCGCTCAATTTGGGGGCAGCTTGTTCCCGTTCAATTGGGCGAAGCTGTTGTGGTGGCTGCGCGCGCCAAAGGTCCGCACGATGCGCGTGCCGTTGATGGGCGTG
>CAZCXQ010000071.1:0-9085 GCA_964502655.1 uncultured Sphingorhabdus sp. | reverse complement strand
CCAAGCCTCTTCAGCTGCGCTTTCATATTTGCAATATTGTCGCGCGTCCAACTGCCGGGGTGGACTTTCTTTTCCATCGCCGCATTTTCCGCAGGCATGCCAAAGGCGTCCCAGCCCATCGGGTGCAGCACTTCATGTCCGGTCATGCGCTTATAGCGCGCTAACACGTCACCCATGGTGTAGTTGCGCACATGGCCAATATGGATGCGGCCAGATGGATAGGGAAACATTTCCAGGACATAGGCACGTGGCTTTGTCGAGTTATCATCCGCAACAAAGCTGCTGCGTTCTTCCCAAATCTTTTGCCACCGCGCGTCGGCGACGTGCGGGTTAAAACGCTCAACATTCGTCATAACAATTATCCGGTGATGGAAGACCGGCGAAGGTCACGCGCCTTGGTAAGAATGACCGCCTCAAGCTTTTGAACGGTTGCGGCACGCAGCGGCGCTGCGACCCATTGGCCATTTTGCAAAACTTCGCGGCTGCCGGCGACGCGCAGGGCATCGGCACGCAAATCCTGATCAAGGATCGAAATGGTCAGCTTAACGCGCTCGCTAGGGCTTTGCGGGTTCACATACCAGTCGGTGACAATGACGCCGCCCGACGAGTCGGTTTGCAGCAACGGCATGAAGGACAAGGCATCAAGCGATGCGCGCCACAAATAGCTGTTTACGCCGATTGTGGTGACCTGGCTGGCCGCGAGATCCGCCTTTGGACGCTCCCCTCCGCCACAGCCGGACAGCAGCCCCAAGCTTAACAGGCTGCCGGTCGCAATAATGAGTGCCAAGCGGTTGGTGCGCATAAAATGTCCTTGAACAATGAAATATTGGAAACCTCTATAGCGGCTTGCTGTCCGGAGCAAGCTTTCTGGCTGCTGAACGGCGTGCAATTAATGCGGCGCTCAGCTTCGTGACGCTAAGTGATTGTGGACATCATGCAACATTTGATCAAAAATCACGTTATTCGAACGATAAAATGGTTACGCCCCTTTTGAATCGTCAAAAGCATGCGTATACCATTCAACGACAGGAGAGTCGGTGAACAACTATCATGGACGTGAAGCGGGCATATAAGCGGAAATACGCGACCATTGCGGCAGCATTGCTAGCAACGGGTTCGCTTGCCGTTTCGCCCCTTGTCGTTCCTGCGTTTGCTGCAAAGGCTTTTTCGCAAGAGCCGTCAGCTAGACCAAGCTGGATTTCGATGTTCACGCCTGCGGGCGGTGACAGCGTTTTGGCACAGAAATTTTCCGCGGCGCGTATTGAACCCAATGCGCGTTTCCCATTTACGCCCGCAAATGTCGGTGACAGCCGCACGATCACCGTCGCAGCGCGCGCAAACTCACGTTTGACCGCTGGTGCCGTTTCCATCCGCAATGCGCTGGCATCCAGCGAAGTCGGTGCGGGCAAGGGCCTTCGCCTTTCGGCGGTGGACTATCGTTTGACAGCATCAAAGGGCTGGCAAGGTTTTGCATTGCCTGCTGCACAGCGCCGCACAGTTAAAGCACCGTTGAGTGAACTTGGAAAAAGCAGCTTCTCGCTGGATGAGGCTGCACGCAAACCAAGCAAGTTCAGCACCAATATCAAATTGGACCAGAGCCGCGAAATGGCACCTCCTGCGCGCGGTAGCTCGGCGTCGGGCGATTACAAGCTTGATGTGGGCGGAAGCTTTTCCATCAGCCGTAAAATCGACGTGACCGCCGGTGTCCGTTACGCCAGTGAAAATGACCGCGTCATTCCATTGGCTGACAATCGCAAGGACAGCGAAGCTGTCTATGTCGGAACCAAAATCCGCTTCTAAGCGGTCCTTTTCTTAAAAGCATCAATCGCCGCCCAACCGTGGATCAACCGTGGCGAAAGCATCTGTGCGTTTCGGCGGTTCATGCCGCCAAGCGCGATGATGCGGCTAGATGACACCAGCTTTGCGAGCCGGTTAAACGCTAATGGCCCAAGCGGTTGCGCCCCGGGGTGACTGTTGGTGGCGAAAATAGGCGATAGGAACAACAGGTCCGGGCGTGCTGCCTTCACGCCTGCAATTTCACGCGCATCATGGACTGGCGCACTGTGCAGCAATCGCGACGCACGACGGCTTCTTTGGTGAAACCCATCGGCGTGCCAACGCATCGCCGTCCGCTCGTCCCCCGCCAGCAACAGAATATGCCCGCGCCGCCGACACATGCGCATGACCTGCCCGAACAGAAATTTTCGCGCCGCCGCGTCCAAATGATAGTGCCGGAAGATGACACCCGATCGTGCGGGAAGCCGTTGAATGGCGGGCAACAGATCATCCGCCAGACGTTCGTCGGTCATCAGCCAGATCTTCGGCAGGGGGTGGCTTCGCGGCATCGTTCTGCCTATAGCGTCGCGCTATGCAGGAAGCGACACCAGAAACAACCGCCGGTCCTTTGGCCGCAATCCGTGAACGCATGGCGGCCGCCGCCAAGATGGCCCGACGTGCGCCCGAAGACATTCATCTGATTGCGGTGTCGAAAACCCGCGTCGCAGAGGATATTGAACCGCTGATTCACGAAGGCCAAATGCTCTTCGGTGAAAACCGCGTTCAGGAAGCGGCGACCAAATGGCCCGCGTTGAAGCAGCGCCACCCCGGGGTGCAATTGCATCTGATCGGTCAGCTTCAATCCAACAAGGCCGACGAAGCGGTTGCCTTGTTCGATATGATCCATTCGGTTGACCGGTTGTCGCTGGTGACAGCGCTTGGCAAGGCGATGGAAAAGCAGGCGCGCTATATTCCCTGCTTCATTCAAGTGAACATCGGCGCTGAAGAGCAAAAGGGTGGCTGCGCGGTTTCGGAGCTGCCAGCATTGATTGCGGCGGCAAAAGGCAGCGGCGTTCCATTGGCGGGACTGATGTGCATACCACCAGCGTCCATTGAGGCCGCGCCATTTTTTGCATTGCTGGCCGAGCTTGCCGCGCGTCATGATTTGCCGCAACTGAGCATGGGCATGTCGGAAGATTTCGACACTGCGATCATGATGGGCGCGACCTATGTGCGCGTTGGCACGGCCTTATTTGGCGCGCGCAGCAGCCCCGTTTAAGGCAAAGCGCGCATAGCCCGCCTTGGTCGCGACCAAGGCTTCAACCGTCTCGCCATCCGCCACGTCGCAGGCGTGCATGATCGCGCTGTCCTGCACATCCAGTCCGCCGGTGAGCGCGCCAAATGCGGGCATGATGATTTTGCGCGCAGTTTTGACAAAGCACCGCCGCGCGACCATGCGCCCGCGCAAGACCTGACGGAATTTGGGATGGAAGTGCCCTGAAATTTCGGGATTGGGATCACCGCTTTGCGCTTCGTGCCGAAATGTGATGCCCGACAGGCTTATTTCGTCGTACGTTTTGCCGCCCCAAATGCCCGAAACCGCACGGTCGTGGTTCCCGGTAATCCAGAGCCATTCGGTATCGCAGGTCAAGTCGACCAACAATGCCGCCGCCGATTCCGCCAGACGTGCCTCTCCATCATCGTCGTGGAAATTATCGCCCAAGGATATGATTTTGGCTGGCCTATATTTGGTGCAGAGCGCCGCGATGTCCTCAAGCGTTGCAATGCTGTCATAGGGCGGCAGCATCTGGCCATTTGAGGCATAAGCGCTGGCCTTCTCCAAATGCAGATCGGACACGAGCAGTGCATTTTGGGCACGCCAATATAAGGCGGCCTCTCCGGCAACCTCAAATGACTGACCCCCAAATTCAAAAGCATATGACATCGTCTGCGGCTATGCGGATTGTCCATCTGTGGCGCAAGCCGTTGTGGGCCACGATCCTATAAAGCGAGTGCCACCCGCGTCCTTGGCTCAAGTGAAACCCCCTTCGGCGGATCGAAACCCACGCGCCGATTGCTGAAATCAATCAGCACCCGGTCAAACAGTTTCAGCGCGTCCATGCCGAGCAGGATCGCTGGCCGATCCTGAAGGTTAAGCGCCGTGAACGCGTAATTGTCGGCGAAGGTCATCGGCATATCTTTAATGGTCAGCCCGCCGACCTCAATTTCACGAATTTGGGTATAGTCACCGTTCAGGATCGTCCCTGTTACACTGCGCATCTTCACCGGAATGAAGTCAAAGACGCGATGCCGCCGGCGCAGCTTATCGCGCAGGGCGACATTGGCCATGCTGCTTTGCGCGCCGGTATCCAGAATGATGTCGACCTTAATGCCATCAATCCGCGCGCTCGATAATATCATCCGGCCCGCCTTGCGCCGCGCCTGCACGACAATCATGCCATTTTCGAGCTTTGTCTTGCCGCGCGTTTTACGCGACGGCAGCACATCCATTGTCTGCTGTACGAAATCGAGATGCACCCGATTATCCTCCAGACTGTCGATACCCAAAAGCCCATATGCGCCAAGGTTTGCGCGTTCGAGGCCCGGAGCTTCCACGCCCTGCAAGTTAACCGACGCGGTGGAAATGCTGTCGATGAAGAAGCTGTTGACCTGATATCGTCCCGAAATCGTCGCGAGCGTGAGCGTGGGGCCTGCCTCCAGCGCCAGTTTGCGCGCGAGGTCATTGGCAATGACGGTCCGTTCTGCGCCGGTATCGACGATGAAGGGGACGGCGTCGCTGCCGTTCACACGCACCTGCACCGTCATCCGGTTGCTACGGTCAATGCCGAACTCTTCGGTGATGGCGGCAACATCCGATGTAGCATCAGGCATAACCTGAGGCAGCTCCTGCGCCATTGACGATGTGCTTAAAAATAGGCCGATGAATCCAAGCGCGCTGCGTTGCATTTCAAATCTCCAATGCCGCCATGATACGCCTCTTTTCGGACAGCGACAAGGCATGGCCCGTCGAACCGAATCCGCCTTTTATCGAAGCGGAAACAAAGTCGTTTGTTGCGGCGGCAGCTTTGCGTTAGCCTCCGCACCATGAAATGAGAGAAGGGGATAAACATGAAGAAACTTCTTTTGATTGCCGCGCTGGCGTTGCCCATGGCACCTGCCTTTGCAGACGCGCCGAAGCCCGATGCGCTGGTCGCCGATGGCGTCCCTCCCGTGCCGGATGATCTGCCCGTGCAGACACGGCCCTATATGGAATTTCGTACGGCAAGCTTCTCCGGTTGGCATCCAACCGACAAATCCATGCTGATCGCGACCCGTTTTGGCAATACCGCGCAGTTGCACCGCGTCGCCGGGCCGATGATGGACCGTAAGCAAATTAGCTTTGAGGCGGAGCCCGTTGGCGGCGGCAGCTGGGCCCCGAAAACCGGCGACATATTGCTGACGCAGAAAGATATTGGCGGCAATGAATTTTACCAAATCTATGCGCTGAAGGACGGCAAGCTTACGCTGCTGACCGACGGTAAAAGCCGCAACAGCATCAACGCATGGAGCGATGATGGCGAGTTGGTCGCCTATACGTCGACGCGGCGCAACGGCACCGACAATGACATTTATGTGATGAACCCGCGCGACCCATCGACAAGCCGAATGGTTGCCGAAGTCAAAGGCGGGGGTTGGAATCTTGGCGCGTTTTCGCCCGACAAGAAAAGCGCCGTCGTTGCGCAATATCTGTCGGTCACCAACGTCGACATGTCGCTCCTCGATCTCGCCACGGGCAAGATGACCCCCATTGGCGATCATACGAAGGATGTAGCCATTGGCGGCGCGTCCTTTGCGCCTGACGGTTCACTGTGGGTTACGTCCGACGAAGGTTCGGACTTTCAGCGGCTGGGCACCATCGACATCGCCAACGGAAAATTCACGCCACGCGGTCCTGCAGAGAAATGGGATGTCGACAGCTTCGACATTTCACCGGACGGTAGTTTTATCGTCTATGAAACCAACGAGGCGGGGATAAGCAAACTGAAATTGCTTGACCCCAAAACCAACCAGGTCCGCGTTGTGGATGGCTTACCTGCAGGCATCATCGGCGGGTTCGAAGTCTCCGAATGGGGCGAAATTGGCGTCACCTTCACCTCGGCACGCAGCGCGGCTGACGCGTACAGCGTTGACCCAAAAACATTGAAGGTGACCCGCTGGACCGAAAGCGAAACCGGCGGTCTGGACGTGTCGAAGAATGTCGAACCGGAATTGCTGACGGTCAAAAGCTTTGACGGGTTGCCCGTGTCCGGCTTCCTCTATCGCCCCGATCCGGCGAAGTTCCCCGGCAAGCGGCCGATGATCATGAATGTGCATGGTGGTCCAGAGGGGCAATCGCGCCCCGGCTTCCAAGGGCGCAGCAACTATCTACTCAACGAAATGGGTGTCGCCATCTTCTACCCCAACGTCCGCGGCTCAACCGGATATGGGAAAAAATTTGTCGGCCTCGACAATGGCCCGTTCAAGCGCGAGGACTCGGTCAAAGACATGGGCGCGTTTCTCGGAACGCTGGCCAAAGATCCATCGCTTGACGCAAGCCGCTTTGGCCTCGCTGGCGGATCTTACGGGGGCTATATGTGCTATGCCGCCGCCGTGCAGTTTAAGGATAAATTGCGCGCGACGAACTGCATTGTCGCCATTTCCAACTTCGTCACATTTTTGGAAAACACCCAAAGCTACCGCCGCGATTTGCGCCGTGTTGAATATGGCGATGAACGCGATCCGGCACAGCGGGCAAAGCTGCTTGAGATATCGCCACTGACCCGCGTGGCGGAAATCACCAAACCGATGTTTGTTGTCACCGGCGGGAATGACCCCCGCGTTCCAGCATCGGAAGCAGACCAAATCGTAAAGGCCATCCGCGACAAGGGCGGCGTCGCTTGGCATTTATTGGGCAAAAATGAAGGCCATGGCTTCGCGAAGAAGGAAAATGTCGACTATCAATTCTGGGCGTCATTGATGTTCTGGAAACAGAATTTGCTGAACTAAACAGGGGCTGCGCCTTCAAATCACCGTAGCCCTGAGCTTTGTCGAAGGGCGCCTGTCTGCTGGTCACCCTTCGACAGGCTCAGGGCTATGGTTGCTTCTTACGGCGTCATCGCAATACCGGCGAGGCTTTCGGCCTCCATCAACAAAGCGTCATCAACCGACCCCTGCGCCACACTCTCACGGCCAATCATCACGAGCAACGGGACGGCGAGCGGGCTGACGCGTTCGAGGTCGACATGCAGCATCGTATCGGCGGCGCGGTCCAACAAATCACCGAGCCGTCCAACGTCGGTCAGCCGCGCGCGCGCGTCGGCCCATGCCGCCTCCAGCAACAGATGGTCGGGTTCATATTTGCGCAGCACATCGTAGATGAGGTCAGTGGAAAAGGTCACCTGCTTGCCCGTCTTGCGCTTGCCGGGATGCTGCCGTTCGACAAGGCCGCTGATCACCGCGACCTCGCGAAAGGCGCGCTTCAATAAATAGCTTGATTCCACCCACTCGGTGAATTCATCCGCCAAAATGTCGGAGGAGAAAAGCGGGCGTGGGTCCGTGATGGGCTTCAGGCTCCAGACCCCCAAGGCATAATCGCTGGCGACAAAGCCCATAGGCATCAGGCCGCGGCTTTCCATGCGGCGGGTGATCAGCATGCCGAGCGACTGGTGCGCGTTCCAGCCTTCAAACGGATAGGTCACCATATAATGTCGTTTGTCGTGCGGGAATGTCTCGACCAGCAACTGGCCGGGCTTGGGCATCTGGCTGCGATAGGCCTGCATCTCCAACCACTCGCGCACTTCGTCGGGAAAGCGCGCCCAGCCTGCGCGATCGGTCAACATCTGCCGCACCCTGTCGGCCAAATGCGTGGTGAGCGGCAGGCGCGCACCCATATAGCTTGGGATGTTGGTTGCAGGCTTCGTCGCGGCGCGGACAATGAGGTCGAGGTCCTTGATGGATTCGACTTCAAGCGCCATGCCGGCAAAGGTGAACGTGTTACCGGGGCTTAGCGTTGAGGCGAAGGATTCTTCTACCTTGCCCAATTTGCGGCCATTGCGGAAACGGATTTCGAGCATCGGCGCATCGACAATGATGCCCGCATTAAACCGGTGCTGCGCGGCAAATTGCGGGTGCGACAGCCGCCACCTGCCGTCGCGATCTTTGACCAGTTTCTTGAACCGGTCGTAGGCGCGCAACGCATAGCCACCCGTCGCGACAAAGGCGATGACGCGGGCAAAGGTCGCGGCATCCATCGCGGAATAAGGCAGGGAAGATTGCACCTCCGCCAATAACTGTTCCTCGTCAAACGGACCCGCACAGGCAATGCCCATGACATGCTGCGCCAAGACGTCGTAGCTTCCCGGGCGGAAGGTTTCGCCATCGCGCACGCCCTCGGCCACCGCATCATAGGCGGCCTGCGCCTCCAGATATTCAAAGCGGTTACCGGGGACGAGGATGGCCTTTGATGGCTCGTCCATCCGGTGATTGGACCGGCCAATCCGTTGCAGCAGTCGTGAGCTTCCCTTGGGCGCACCCATTTGAATGACGCAATCGACATCGCCCCAGTCGACACCCAGATCGAGCGAGGCCGTGCACACCAAAGCGCGCAGCTTGCCGTCGGCCATTGCGCCTTCGACCTTGCGCCGCGCCTCAATCGATAGCGAGCCATGGTGAATGCCGATGGCATATTTGGGCTCATTCGCGTCCCACAATTTCTGGAAGATGAACTCGGCGAGGAAGCGCGTGTTGCAGAATATCAGCGTGATTTTGTTGCGGCCGATTTCGTCGATCAACTGCGGTATCGCATGATGCCCGCTGTGCCCCGCCCATGGCACGCGGCCTTCGGGGAGAAGGATGTTTAGGTCTGGTTCTGCCGCTGCCGCGCCCTCAACCAAACGCACTTGGTCAATGTCGCCATAAGGCGCGAGCCATGCGCGATAGTCATCGGGATCGGCAACTGTGGCGGATAGGGCAACGCGCTGCAGATCGGGTGCGAGCGTCTGCAGGCGGGCAAGCGACAGGCTGAGCAAGTCGCCGCGCTTGCCATTGGCGAAGGCATGCACTTCATCGATGATGACCCGCTTGAGCGTGGAAAACATATGCACGCTGTCTTCGTGGCTGAGCAGCAACGACAATGATTCGGGCGTAGTCAGCAAAATATGCGGCGGCTTTACCCGTTGCCGCGCCTTGCGATCGGACGGCGTATCGCCCGTACGCGCCTCGACGCGGATGGGCAGGCCCATTTCCTCGATGGGCATCAACAGATTGCGCC
>CAZCXQ010000070.1:0-9098 GCA_964502655.1 uncultured Sphingorhabdus sp. | reverse complement strand
CAAAATCGGTGTCATCGCTGAACCCTCGGCAAAATGCAGCCACTCAAGGTAACGGATATGTTGATCTGTCCCACGTGGCGGCACCAGATGCGCGCCATTATGACGCTCGCACAGATATTCGACGATAGCCCCTGATTCAAAAACGACATTGCCGGCGTCTTCTATCATCGGTGACTTACCCAAAGGATGTTTTTTCAAAAGCGCCTCGGGCGCAAGATTGGTTACGGCATCGCGTTGGTGGTGCACAATTTCATAGGGCACGTTCAATTCTTCCAGGAGCCACAAAATCCGTTGCGACCGCGAATTGTTCAAATGGTGCACTGTGATGGTCATGGTTATTCTCCAGAACGATTTTGATAGATACGCGCGGCGATTTCCCGGACCAGCTTAGCACCGACGATTGCCGTAACATCGTTCACGTCGCGTTGGGGGTTAAGTTCCACAACATCCGCGCCGACGATTGCCGCATTTTGTCTTGCAAGTATCGACAGGACTTCGCGCACCGTCAGGCCACCCGGCTCCGGATGCGCCACACCCGGCGCCTCTGACGGGTCAAGCCCATCGAGATCAAAGCTGATGTAGAGCGGCCCTTCAAGAACGGGAACATGCTCGGGCGAGAAGTTCAGCGTCGGGAGTATTTCAACGCCGTAACGCTCCGCCTGTTCGCGGCAGTGCCGATTCAGCGTCCGGATGCCAACTTGAACAATGCGCTTTGCGTGGCCGGCTTCCAATATGCGGGCAAATGGCGATGCATGGCTACGCGGATTGCCTTCAAAATCGGCATAAATGTCGGGGTGCGCATCGAAATGCAGAATGTTGAGCGGACCATGATGCGCGGCCAGCGTCGCAACCACTGGATATGTTACCGAATGATCGCCGCCCAACAGCAGAGGAACCGCGCCTGCGTCCATCGCGTCAGCCACCGACTGTATGATGCGCGCGTCATCAGCCGCGGTATCCACGTCCAAAAGCGGCACATCGCCGCGATCGATCAGCGCAATGTCGGTTCCTATTTCAAGGCCGCTTTCGGTCGATAGGTTGCCCCGATCGCTAAAAAGCGCATGGCGAATTGCGGCGGGTGCCGCCGCTGCGCCACGTTCGAACGAACTGTTTTGATCTGTGGGCAAGCCGATCAGGTGAATCTGCAATGTCATTGATGCAGTTGTGCCTTAGCCACCCTGCCTGTCAAGAAGTCAGCGGCCCGCGCGCGCGGTTCTTCATATATCTGCGCGCGGCAAAACAAATTGACCCGCCCCGGGGTGGACCAGGACGGGTCGAAAGCAGCGGCCTCAGGCAAGGCCGCGCTTGTTCGCATATTTCTTAAAGATCGTCTTCCGCGTCAGGCCCTGTCATCAGGACTTCAGCGACTTCTTCGGTCTTGCCCCGAATGGCGGCTTCCAACCGTGCCGCGACTTCCGGATTTTCCGTGAGATAGGTTTTTGAATTCTCACGACCCTGCCCAATACGGATCGAGTCATAGCTGAACCAGCTGCCGGACTTTTCGACAATGCCCGCCTTCACGCCCAGATCCAAAAGTTCACCGGTCTTGGAAATACCTTCGCCGTACATGATGTCGAATTCGACCTGCTTGAAAGGTGGAGCTACCTTGTTTTTCACAACCTTCACGCGGGTTGTGTTGCCCACAATATCTTCACCTGACTTAATTTGACCCGTGCGGCGGATATCCAAACGGACCGACGCATAGAATTTCAACGCATTACCGCCCGTGGTGGTTTCGGGCGAACCATACATCACACCGATTTTCATACGGATCTGGTTGATGAAAATCACCATACAGTTCGACCGGCTGATCGAACCTGTGATTTTGCGAAGCGCCTGGCTCATCAAACGGGCTTGCAAGCCGACATGGCTGTCACCCATTTCACCTTCGATTTCAGCGCGCGGCACAAGTGCCGCAACCGAGTCGATAACCAAAATGTCGACTGCGTTAGAACGCACCAGCGTATCTGCAATCTCAAGTGCTTGCTCACCCGTGTCAGGCTGCGACACGATGAGGTTATCAATATCGACACCCAATTTCTTCGCATAGCCCGGATCCAGCGCATGCTCTGCATCGATAAATGCCGCCGTACCGCCTGCCTTCTGCGCCTCTGCAATTGCATGCAGGGTCAGCGTCGTTTTGCCCGAGCTTTCTGGACCGTAAATTTCGATCATGCGTCCCTTAGGCAGGCCGCCAATGCCAAGCGCAATATCCAGACCAAGCGAGCCTGTGGACACTGCATCAATAGCAATAGCCTCACGGCTACCCAGCTTCATCGCCGAGCCCTTACCAAAGGCGCGATCAATCTGCGCAAGCGCCGCCTCTAACGCCTTTTCACGTTCCGAATTTTTCATACCGTTTGCCTGATTCCCATCGACCATTTTAAGACTTGCTGCCATTTTTCCACTCCTTTAGCGTCATGCCTGTTCCAGAACATCGTCCGGAATATCCACTATGTACACTTTATGTTCCAAAAGAACAAGAGCAGAACAAAATTATTTATACGTTTATTTTCAATACCTAAACTAATCACCCTTCGCGAGCGCGTCGTGGACCGCTTCCGCAATTTGCTGAACTGAAAATGGCTTAGCAAGGAACGACACATTGTCCAGGCTGATCGTTTCGCGCAACTGCTCTTCTGCATAACCGGACATGAACAACAGGCGGATGTCCCCATATGCCGCACGCAAATTGCGCGCCATTGTCGGGCCATCCATATTGGGCATGACGACGTCCGAGACGACAAGGTCATATCGCTTGCCCTCTGCAAACAATTCAAGTGCTTGCTCGCCATCGCTTGCGGCTTCCACGACATATCCCTGCCGAACCAATGCGCGCTCTGCGACCGCGCGCACCATGTCTTCGTCTTCAACAATCAAAACCCGGCCGCTGCCCCACAAATCCTTGGGCTTGTAAAATTCCTTTTTGCCCGCCTCGACGGCGGGGATCTCACCGCGATGAACCGGCAAGAAGATGTCGAATCGTGTGCCTTGCCCGACTTGTGAATCGGCAAAAATGAACCCGCCCGATTGTTTAACGATGCCGTAGACCGTGGAGAGACCAAGCCCGGTTCCATGGCCAAGTTCTTTGGTCGTGAAAAACGGTTCAAAAATCTTGGACAAATTTTCTTTGGAAATGCCGACGCCGCTGTCTTCGACAGATAATTTGACATAGTCACCAATGGGCAAAAACTCTTTACCCATCGCAGCGACTTCCTGCTGACCCACCGCCAATGTGCTGATGTGCACCACACCGCCTTTCGGCATCGCGTCGCGCGCGTTCACGCCCAGATTGATGATCACCTGCTCAAGTTGCCCCGGGTCAGCGCGCACAGCGCCGACATTACGTCCGTGATGCACCTCAAGCCGGACCGTCTCGCCAAGCAATCGCTTCAGCAAGCTGGATACGTCGGCAACCACATTTGCCAGCTGCAATATCTGCGGACGCAATGTTTGCTGGCGCGAGAATGCAAGCAACTGCCGCGTCAGACTAGCCGCGCGATTTGAGTTGTTCTTGATCTGCTGAATATCGTCATAGTCACCATCGCCGGGCTGATGCCGCAAGAGCATGAGGTCGCAATATCCGATGATCGCGGTCAGGATATTGTTGAAATCATGCGCAACACCGCCTGCAAGCTGCCCGATCGATTCCATCTTTGTCTGCTGGGCGAGCTGCCGCTTCAGCGTTATTTCTTCGCTATTATCCTTAAGTCCAAGCAGAACCGCAGCGTCGCCAAGCCCACGCACGCCAGCGATGGAAAGCGCAATGACTTCATCGGGTCGCTCTTTCAACCGAATGGCAATGTCGCCTGACGTCATCGGCCCGCTACCATAGCGGCGAATGCTATCCAGAACCGCGCCTTTGTCTTCAGAAATGACCAGATCGCCAGGATATGGGGGCAATTTGGTCGGCTCAACCCCCAGAACGCGGGCAAATGCTTCATTGGCAAACAGGAACCGGCCATCGCGATCAACAAGCGCCAGTCCCAGAGGCAGTGTGGAGAGCAATTGTTCAACATGTGCCAATGCGAGGCCGCGGTCGACCTTTACGCTCTCTTCATCCACCGCGAGCAGCAGCGCGGAACCTTCAACATTTTGTTCGTTCAACGGCACGTGCAAAAGCCGGATAGGCAAGCCGCGACGTCCTTCGCGTTCAAAAAAGACGCTGCCCTTGTCATCCATCCGCACAAAATCTGCGAATGAACGGCCAGTGAGCGGCTCTTGATCCGTGCCCGTTGCGCGCAAGGCAAAAGCAGCGTTTGCAGCGCGAACGCAGCCGTCGGGACCCACGGCGACGGCCATGACGCCGCTGCCGGACATGGCGCGCCCGATACGTCCGGTCACCAGTTCAATCGCACGGTTTTCAATCGCGAGCCGCTCAATGGGTGCGAGTTTCCATAATAGATATTCGTCGGAAGCGCCCGCGCGTGCCACCTTGACGCTAAATGCCCGCTCGTCCTTGTTTATATTATCGATCTGGGCACTGCCGTCGCGCCATGCAGCACGACTTGCCGCGACCATCAAAGCGTAGCTCGCTTCGTCCGCCCCCAGATCCGGCGGTGCCTTCAGCCCGGGAAACGCTTTCGTAAAATGGTCATTTGCGCATACCAGCCGACCAGCGCGGTCACTTATGGCAATTGCAGCGTCACTCAGCTGCGTGGCAGCGTGCGCGATCGACCAATCCGGCGGAGATGCATCGACGACATCCTCGGCCGAACCCGCATGGCGGAAAAAGTAAATGAGCGCACCTGCCGCAATCATGACGGCGGCACATGAACCGACAAGAATGATGCTGCCCGTCGAAAACCACAATATCGCCAGCGATAACAAGGTTGCCAGAGCCAATACCGCCAGCTGACGCACATCCAGCTTGGCGGACTGGTCAATATCCCCGCCAAACATCTGGAATGGAGTCGGCGGGGATATTCTGTTCAAAGCGGTTCCTTACCAGATGCGAACGCGGTCCTCAGGCTTGAGGTACAATTTTCCGTCTGCTTTTGGCTGGAACGCATCGTACCATTTGTCAAGATTGCGCACGACCCACGCGCGTTGTTCCGACGGGCTGTGCGGATCGGTGATCAAACGCTGACGCAAATTGGCCTCACGATAATTGCGGCGCCATACCTGCGCCCAGCCAAGGAAAAAGCGCTGATCGCCCGTCATTCCGTCAATCACCGGTGGCTCTTTGCCGTTAAGCGAAGCGCGGTAGGCATCGTACGCAATCGTAAGACCGGCAAGGTCACCGATATTCTCGCCCAATGTAAATTCACCCTTCACCGAAGCGTCAGGGAAAATCTTATAGGCGTCATATTGCGCGATGAGCTTTTTACCGGCGGCCTCAAACGCTTTGACATCGCTTTCGGTCCACCAATCGGCAAGCTTTCCGGTCGCATCATATTTGGCACCCTGATCATCGAAATGGTGGCTGATTTCATGCCCGATCACTGCACCAATTCCGCCGTAATTGACCGCTGGGTCCGCCTTTGCGTCAAAGAAAGGTGGCTGCAAAATCGCGGCCGGGAAGACGATTTCGTTCATCCCAAAGTTGGCATAAGCATTGACCGTCTGCGGCAACATGCCCCATTCCCAACGGCGGATGGGCTGGCCAAGCTTCGACATATTGTCGTCAAAGCCCCATTGGTTCGCACGCAAATCATTCCCAAACAAATCACCGCGCGCGATTTTCAGGTTCGAATAATCTTTCCAGCGATCCGGATAACCGATCTTTGTCGTAAAATTGGCCAGTTTTTCGCGGGCCTTTAGTTTCGTTTCGGGCTGCATCCAGGCGAGGCCATCGATGCGGCGGCCCATGGCGGAAAGGACATTCTTCACCAGAACGTCCATTGCGGCTTTGGTTTCGGGCGGAAAATATTTCGCGGCATAGGCCTTGCCGACTTCATCGCCCACAGTGCCCTCGGTCAACGATACACCGCGCTTCCAACGTGGTTCGCGTTTTGGCGTGCCTTGCAGCGTCGTGCCGTAGAACGCGAAGGTCGTGTCCGAAACCGAGTCCGGCAGCACATTTGAAAAGCTGGACAGGCTGTTGACGATCATCTGATCTTTCAAAACCGCGAGATCGGTTTCGGCATAGATTTTCGCAATGCCCGTCAGCGCGCTTGGCTGGTTCACGATGATGTCGCCAATTTTGGGGCTCAGCTTCGTCAAAATGGACGACATTTTCAGGCCCGGCGTGATGGCGTCCAACTGGGCGAGCGACATTTTGTTATATGTCTTTGTCGCGTCACTCGAATCCTCACGCGTCCACTGCACTTCAGCGATGCGTTTTTCCATCGCGAAGATAGCATCCGCGCGCGCTTCGGCATTTTTCTCGCCAGCCAATGTTAGCATTTGTGCGAGATATGCCTTATAAGCCTTTCTAATGCCTTCAAATTTATCATTTTCGACGAGATACATGTCGCGGTCAGGCAAGCCTGTACCTGCCTGATACATTTGGAAAATATACACGTCCGGGTTCTTGTCGTCTTGGCCAACATAACCGCCAAACAGGGCACGGACGCCATTGCGCGCGGCGACGGGCAACAGCTTTTCAAACGCTGCCTTGCTCTTCACGCTGCGCACAGTCTTTAGCCATGGCTGGATTGGCTTCAATCCCATTTTCTCGACGGTCGCCTGATCGAGATAACTCGCATAGACATCGCCAGCCTTGCTACCAACGCGGTCTTTCTCGGCATCGAGGACCAGCTTCACCCGGTCCTTGGACAGGTCGTCGAGCGCGGTGAACATGCCATAGTTCGATTTATCCGCAGGAATCGGGGTGTTCGCGGCCCATTTGCCATTGGCGTAACCGTAAAAATCGTCCGCAGGCGACACGCTTGTGTCCATGCCCGCGGTATCAAAGCCGAAAGTGCCCAGTTGCGCCCCCTCTTTAGCCGGCGCTTGCGTGGCGTCAGATTGGCTTTGGGCAAAAGCGGGTGCGGCGATCGATGCCAACGACACCGATGCGGCCAATGCGAGTTTAAGTGCGAATTTCATTTTTATGCTCCCGTAAAATCGTACGGAGATTAGAGGCTCGCAGACCAAAGGCTACAAAAGTTTATCCACGAGACGCAACTGACTTCGACCGGCGTCGCCATTTGGCGCTTATCCGCCAGCGCCAGAACCACGCCGAGACAACATAACCGATGACAGCCGCCGCGATGGATATGATCGCGAGCCCAGCAATTCCTTGCACCAACGCCAAAGGCGCTTCGTTCCAGACATAATCACCCCACGCGGACAGCGGCGCCGATGTCTCGATAAGTTCATAAAAGCGGCCTGAGCCATTGTTTAACCGCAGCACCGATTCACCGACATATACCGAGCCAAGCAAAATGAACGGCGTTGTGGCCGGCATACTCAGGAACGTCATCGCCGCGCCGATGGGGATATTTGCACGGAAAGGCAGCGCAAGCAGCGCGACACCAGCGATCTGGACACCCGGTATCAAAAGGAAAATCCCGACCAACAGACCAAGCGCTACGCCCCGAGGGACGGACCGCCGTGTAAAGCGCCACAGAGACGGATGAAACACGCGCTGCGCAAACGGCCGCAGAAAGCGGCTGCGTTCAAAGCTGTCGCGCGTGGGGGCTTGCCTGTGCAACCAGGTATCAAACTTACTCATCCACGATCACGCATAATGCGTCCTTGCTCACGCTTCCAATCCCGTTCTTTCTCGGTCGCACGCTTATCGGGCGCCTTTTTGCCCTTTGCCAACGCCAATTCCACTTTCGCCCTGCCGCGTCCATTGAAATAAATCGACAGAGGCACAAGCGTCATGCCCTGCCGCATCACCGCGCCATGCAGCTTGTTTATTTCGCGCTCGTTCAACAGCAACTTTCTGGGCCGCTTCGGTTCGTGGTTAAACCGATTTCCATGGCTAAATTCGGGGATATTTGCGTTAATCAACCAAATCTGATCATCGCGGACTTCGGCATAGCTTTCGGCGATCGACCCTTCACCAAAGCGCAAAGATTTCACTTCGGTTCCGGTCAGGACAATTCCGGCCTCATATTTGTCATCGATATGAAAATCATAACGGGCCCGCCGGTTTTCGGCGACCGTTTTGACTTTGTTGAATGCTTCGGGCTTTGGACGCGTCATTAGATAAGCCCTGCATTCTCCAAGGCGGCATCAACCTGACGACGGCTCGCCTCGCTTGGCGGCGTCATTGGTAAACGCAACTCGGTTGGAAACCCGTCGATGACGCGCGACAACGCATATTTTATTGGGCCCGGCGATGCGTCAGAAAACAATGCCAAATGAAGGGGATAGAGCTTATCATTCAGTTCGCGTGCTAAGGTGTAGTCACCCGATGCACATGCTGCCTGAAATTCTGCGCATAATTTCGGCGCAACATTTGCGGTAACCGAAATACACCCGCGCCCGCCCGCGGCGTTGAACGCAAGCGACTGTTCATCGACGCCCGAAAGTAAGCAGAAATCAGGACCGCATGCCAACCGATGGTCCGTGACGCGCGGCATATCACCGCTTGCGTCCTTGATACCGATCACCGTTGGCAACTGCGCAAGGCGCGCAACCGTCTCCGGCTTGATGTCCGTCACCGTCCGCGCAGGCACATTGTACAGCACGATTGGCAGGTCGTTCTTCTTGGTCATCGCCTCGAAATGCGCGTAAATGCCCTCTTGGTTGGGGCGGTTATAGTAAGGCGCGACAACCAGTCCCGCCGCCGCGCCGCTCTTCTTTGAAAAGTTAAGGTGGAGAATGGCGTTATTGGTGTCATTCGACCCACATCCTGCAATCACGGGTACGCGCCCAGCGGCTTGCTCTATACACACTTCGATCACGCGATGATGCTCTGCATTCGACAGCGTTGACGCTTCACCGGTCGTTCCGGCGGGAACCAGCGCGCTTGATCCTTGGTCGATTTGCCAATCGATCAACGCGCGAAAATGCTTTTCGCTAAACGCTCCGTCGCAAAAAGGAGTCACTAGAGCCGGTATCGATCCCGAAAACATAGCATAACACTTTCAATCTAGGCCATATAAGCCGCTAAAGGCTATATAGTCGTTCGTTCAGCACCTGATAAGGATGGGGCACATAATATGTCCAGCATGGTAAAGCATCTCATTTCGGCATCT
>CAZCXQ010000069.1:0-9285 GCA_964502655.1 uncultured Sphingorhabdus sp. | reverse complement strand
TGCAGCATGCCCAGCCGGTTAATCATGCGGTTTGCCAATTTGGTCGCGATGATTTCCTTGCGCAAACGGTGCGACAGGATCGCACTTTTGTGCGCCTTGACCATCGCCTCTGGAAACGCAGCCAACAGTTCGCGGTCCATTGAGGCGTCTTGTGCCAAAGGCGCGTCCTCAACGCCGTCCTGCGCGGCCAGCTTTGCCGTCGACAGCAACACGGCCAATTCGGGCCGGGTCAGACCGCGTCCGTCACTTGCGCGCCGGAACAGTTCTTCGTTCGGCGCGAGCCCCTCAACCGCACGGTCAAGCCTGCCAGAACCTTCGAAGATTTCAATAAGCCGGACATAGGCAGGCAAATCCCCTGCCCCGCCCGTTTCCGCAATGGAAAGCGCGAGCGTTTGGAGGCGATTGTCCTCAAGCACCAAATGCGCAACGGCATCGGTCATATCGGCGAGCAATATGTTGCGCGCAGGCTCCTTCAACTTGCCGGCACGCATTTGCGCATTGAGCGCGATTTTGATGTTCACCTCATTATCCGAACAGTCCACGCCGGCGCTGTTGTCGATAAAGTCGGTGTTGATGCGGCCACCGCGCAATGCGTAGCCAATACGCCCCGCCTGCGTGACGCCAAGGTTGGCACCTTCGCCGATGACCTTTGCTTGCACGTCCGCGCCATTGACGCGGATCGCATCATTGCCCGGATCGCCAACATCCAAATGGCTTTCGCTTCGGTCCTTAATATAGGTGCCAATCCCGCCAAACCACATCAGCTGCACAGGTGCCTTCAATATCGCGGTCGTCAATGCAGATGGTTCAATTTCTTTCGCATCAATGCCCAATAATGCCCTGATTTCAGGCGAAATTTTGATCGATTTTTCGGTACGAGAAAACACGCCACCGCCCTTTGAAATCAGCTTGCTGTCATAATCGAGCCAGCTTGAACGCGGCAGATTGAACAAACGCTGCCGTTCTTTCCAGCTGACCGCCGGATCGGGATCGGGATCAAAAAAGATGTGGCGGTGGTCGAATGCGGCGACGACTTTCAGCGTTTTCGAAAGCAGCATGCCGTTGCCAAAAACGTCGCCGGACATGTCACCGACGCCCGCAACCGTGACAGGTTCCTTTTGCACGTCGATGCCCATTTCGGCAAAATGGCGCTGGACCGAAAGCCAACCACCCTTGGCGGTGATGCCCATCGCCTTATGGTCATATCCAACCGATCCGCCGCTGGCGAAAGCGTCGCCCAGCCAGAAATTGCGCTCAAGCGCGATGGCGTTTGCGGTATCGGAAAATGTCGCCGTTCCCTTGTCTGCGGCAACAACGAAATAAGGATCATCCCCGTCATGGATGACGACATTGTCGGGATGCACGATACGGTCGTTGACGATGTTGTCGGTAATCGACAGCAAGGTACGGATGAATATTTTATAGGCCTCTGTGCCTTCGGCGAACCAGGCATCGCGGTCGACGCGCATGTCGGGCAGCCGCTTGGGGTAAAATCCACCCTTGGCACCTGTCGGCACGATCACCGCGTTTTTAACGCGTTGTGCTTTCATCAGGCCGAGAACTTCCGTGCGAAAATCGTCACGCCGGTCTGACCAGCGCAGACCGCCACGCGCCACTGGGCCAGCGCGCAAGTGAATGCCTTCGACGCGCGGCGAATACACAAACACTTCGCGCCAAGGCAGCGGCGCAGGCAGGCCGGGGACTTTCGCGCAATCCAGCTTAAACGCAAGCGCCTCTGCCGCAGCGGCCGAAAACGCGTTGGTGCGAACCGTTGCCAAAACGATCGCCAAGAAGCGGCGCAATATGCGGTCTTCGTCGATCGCCGATACTGCGGCCAAGTCCGCGTTAATCGACTTCACATATTTGGTGATCTCTTTTTCGCGGTCACCGGAATGGGCCGGGTTATGCCGGGCGTCGAACAGGGCAATGATCGAACGCGTGATATTGGCGTTTTTGGCCAATGCCGACACAACAGTCGGCATGCCGTAGGTCACGCCGGTTTGACGCAAATAGCGATACCATGCCCGCAGCCAGATGACCGATTGCGGATCAAGACCGCCGACCGTCACCAGCTGGTTAAAGACATCATTTTCAAAGCTACCGTCCAAAACCTGGCTCAGCGCGTCTTCGATAATGTGCGGACGTTTCATCACCATTGCCACATCGCCGCCGCGCAGCGACAGTCGGAAGTCGTGGATATAATTGCCGTCGCCCAATGCAGTTGGTGATTCTTCCAACACGTCGAAACCGAAATTCTCGAGCGCCGGAACAACATCACTGAGCGGAAGCGCGCCGCCACCGCTGTAGATTTTGAGGCGCAGCTTATCGCCGTCGACGAACAACCGGGTGACTTTACTATGGTCGCGCTCCATGGTCAGCAGGCCGACCATATCACGCGCGGCTTCTTCGGTAGAATAAGTGCTGCGATAATTTGCCGGAAAACCGGCGCCGTAACGCACGAGCATGGCGGCCGCACGCTTTTCATCAGTCAACGACGCGAGAGCCGCTTCGACCGCAGGCTCCCATCCACGCACCATGAGCTCGACTTTGTCATCCAGCGCGGCCTCGTCGACCTTTTGGTCGCGATCTGGCAGGTCGAGCGTGTAGCGCAGCAAGGCGACACCGCCATCCTCCAGACCAATCGTCCAGCCGAGCAAGCTACCGCCCGTGGCATCTATGAGCATATTCTGGATCTGCTTGCGAATACCGGTCGAGACGTCATCGCGGGGCAACCAGACGAAAATGTAGAGATGCCGGCCAAGCGGCGACCGCAGCGCAATCAGCTTGGGACGCGGGCGATCCGTTAACGACATTGCGGTCAGCGTAACGCGTTCCAGATCATCCAATTTTAGCGCAACCAAAAGATCGTGCGGCAGCGCCGTCAGTGCATGCGCCATCGCCTTGCCCGCATGCCCCGAAGGGTCAAAGCCGAACCGGTCCATAAGCGTCGCCAGATGCGTTCTCAGCACAGGTATTGCCTCTGGGGTGGTTGCGAGTGCTGCGCTCGTCCAAAGCCCTGCAGTGACCGCTACGCCCGTAATCTGGCCGCCGGTTGTAACTGGAATGACGATCAGATCCAGTTGGACGTTACGGTGCACGGTTGAGACCCGGTTGGATTTGAGCACCAGCGGTGCGACGCCGCCGTCTTCAAACCATTTGATCGCAAGGCCGACGCTGTCCTCTGCAAGAACCGGTGCATCGGTCACACGCGATAGGCCAAGGCGGTCGGACCGCGTGCCATCGCGGCTGATGCGTTCGTGCGCCAATATGGTCATGTTGTTGTCGAGGAACCAACGAAGGAGCGCAGCGCCCTCGCTTTCGGGCAGACTGTCCGCATCGGCGGACAACGCCGCGAGCATATCGCGCCAATCCGTCACCGCGCCGCGCACATCGGCCAGAACGTTGGTGAGATGGGCTTCAAGCTGGCGGCGTTCCCGCGCATCGACCCGTTCCGTCTCGAGGTAGATGAACGATTCACGGGCCTGACCATCCACGCGCTTCCGGCTGATATCGGTGAGCGTCAGGGTATCATCGCGGACGACACTCAATACGGGGTGAATGATGCGCTTCACCGATATACCATTGGCGGCAACGGCGGCGGACACCGAATCCACCAAAAACGGCATGTCGTCATTGTTGAGCGCAATCCGCATCATCAAACGGCCCTGCGCATCGGTGAAACTATCGAGCGCGATGGCGGCAGTGCCAGCTTTGCGATGAAGACCCGTTTCGATAGTGAACCGGGCGGCCTCCTCCGTTGCCTTGGCATCAAAGCCTTCATTTTCGCCGGGCAGCGCCGTTTCAGCGAACGCCGAAATCATTGCCTTCAGCAGGCTTTTGTCCAGTTTTCCGGTAGTTTTAGCAATTTTGGCGGCCGCCATGAAATCATCTCCTGAGCCCGCAAGCATTTGGTTAAGTGCCATGTCCAACGACAAAATACGTTGTAATTTTATTACAAAGCTTATGACGCCCTTCGAGCGGTTAAACAAGTCACGTTTGTAACTTGTTGCGACAGACATTACTCCTGTGTAGCGTAGCCAAAAGTTAGAAAATGGGAGGTTTTGCGTGGATAAACGGCTTACATTGTGGATTTTGGTGGGGATGATCCTCGGCGTGGCCGTGGGTTACACGGTCCATGTCAGTTTCGCGCAAGACAGTATGCAGTTCGAATATCTCTCCAAGACGTTCAAACTGCTTTCCGATATTTTCCTTAATCTCATCAAGCTTTTGGTCGCGCCGCTGATCCTGTCGACCATCGTTGTCGGCATTGCCCATATGGGTGACAGCAGTGCGCTGGGCAGAATCGGTTTTCGCGCCATCACGTGGTTCATCGTGGCCAGCTTCATCTCGATTGGCCTTGGATTGTTGATGGTCAACCTGCTCCAGCCAGGCATTGGCGCGCCGGTCGATAGCATCACCAATGCCGCTGCCACGATCGGCGAGGTCAAGAAGCTCGACTTTTGGGATTTCATCCTGTCGATTTTCCCGAAAAATGCGTTCGAAGCGATGGCGACGAACAATATTTTGCAGATTTTGGTGTTCGCATTGTTCGCTGGTATCGCATTGTCCGCGCTAGGCGAAAAAGGTGCGCCACTTGTTCGGGGTGCCGAAGCCCTTGCCGAAATGATGCTGCAAATCACACATTATGTGATGCGTTATGCACCTGTTGCGGTGTTTGGCGCACTGGCCGCCGTGGTTTCCAAGAGCGGCCTGGCGATTTTGTTGACCTATCTTGAGCTCGTGGGGGAATTTTATCTATCGCTCGCATTGTTGTGGACGATCCTTTTGTCGCTTGGTGCGATTTTCCTTGGCCGACGCATTTGGACGCTCATTCGTTACATCCGCGAGCCGATGCTCATCGCTTTTTCGACCGCGTCTAGCGAAGCGGCGTTGCCGAAATTGTTTGAACAGCTTGATCGTTTTGGCGTCCCGCGCCGGATCTCGGGCTTCATGCTGCCATTGGGCTACAGCTTCAACCTTGATGGTTCGATGATGTATATGAGCTTTGCCACCATCTTCATCGCGCAAGCTTATGGTATCGATTTGCCCATCGCAACGCAGATCCTCATCCTGCTGACGCTCATGATCTCGTCAAAGGGCGTGGCCGCCGTGCCCCGCGCATCGTTGGTGGTCATTACCGGCACGCTGGCGATGTTTGACTTGCCTGTTGAAGGTGTCGCGCTGATCCTCGCGATCGACCAGTTCCTCGACATGGGCCGGACCGCGACCAACGTCGTGGGTAACGCCGTGGCAACGTCCGTCATCACCAAATGGGAAGGCATGCTTGAGGTCGAAGAGCCCGAGTTTGTCGAGCCATTGCATGCGCCTGCGCACACGGCAGCGCATGGCAAAGCCGGGCTGGACCTTGCCAGCGACATGGTGACTGACGCGCGAAAAACGAAGATTTAAGCTGGGTGCTTGTGCCCCAGCAAGGTGCCTTTGGCACCTTTGCTGTCGAGCGTGAAGTCCATATTATGATGCTCTTTGCGCCACCGGCGGGCGACGACACGCTCGCCGGGGCGCGCAGCATCGTCGAGCAGCACGCGGCCACCGGGACGCAAATTCGGGAATAGGCTTGCGGCCGCACCGCGCACATGCGGATGAATGGCCCATGGCGGCCCATCGACGATCAGCAGATCGATTTCAGCTGGTACATCGCTCAGTTGATACCAATGGCCCGGCCAGCCAGCCGGTGGCGGCCCTAATGGCGCATGGCGGATGTCGACATCCATATTGTTGGCACGGATCCAATCCTGCGTCGTCGACGCAAATTCCCCGTGCTGGTCAAAGCTGACGATTTTTCCACCGCCAAATAGCTGCAGTGCCCGCGCCGCGACAAAAGTCGATGCCCCGCACCCCAACTCAACCACCTGTTGCGGGCGCATTTCTTCGATTGCAGAAACGATGTGCCACAAAAAATGCGTATCTGCTTTCCAGCTACCCAAATTGGGCAACGCATCCAGCGGCAAATCGAGATAGGCGAGCAGGTCCGCCTTGTCCTTTTTACGGCCACCGTCGAGGCTGCGCAGCAGCCATGGCCATTGGATGGCCCCATAAGCCATTACCATGACCCTGTCGCTCAACGACAATGTGAGATCAATATCGTCGAGTGGCAAGAAAGCCGTGGTTTCACGCGTGGTCATATGGTCCTCCAATGACGTGGTGCAGCCAACAGTCAACCACGGATTTTTCAGACCACCCGATTTTCCGCACCCTTTGCGATGTCGGGACAATCGATTGTCGAAATCAATGTTTCACGGATGCTTTACAATCCCCGAAATAGTTGAATAACTGCGTGTTGGAGAAGGAGAAACGGCATGAATGATCGAACGGCTGTGCGCAGCGGTGGGTTGGCGATCACCAACCCCAAGATAATGCTGTTCGCGCTTCTGCTCGTATACATTCTGAACTTTCTGGACCGCCAGATTGTCAATATTCTGGCCGAACCTATCAAGGGCGAGCTTGGGCTGAGCGACACACAGCTCGGTTTGCTCGCTGGCCCTGCTTTCGCGGTTTTCTATGCCGTACTCGGCATACCAATCGCCCGGTATGCGGATAATGCAAAGACCAACCGGGTTTGGCTCATCTCTATTTGCCTCGCGATTTGGTCCGCTATGACCGCGATATGCGGGGTTGCCCAAAACTTCGTTCAACTTGCGCTTGCGCGTATTGGCGTGGGTGTCGGCGAAGCCGGATGCACGCCTGCTGCGCACTCGCTGATCGCAGATAGCGTGCCACCCGAAAAACGGTCTTCGGCCATCGCCTTTTTCGGTCTTGGTATCCCGATTGGTGGGCTGCTTGGCCTCATCATTGGCGGGGTCGTCAACGACCAATATGGCTGGCGCATTGCGCTCATGCTGGTTGGTACGCCGGGGATATTGCTGGCGTTTCTACTGCCATTGCTCATCCGCGATCCACGGCGCTGCGCAGATAGCGCGCATTTCAACACCGCAAACTCGCCCGTGAAGGCAAAACTGTCAATTAAAGACGCTGTGCGTGAAGTCTTTGCATCGAAGGCCTATCTGTACGTCTTTATCGCCGCATCGTTCACCGCCTTCCTCAGCTATGGCAAAGGTCTGTGGACGATCAGCTTCTTCATCCGGTCGCACGGCCTATCAACGACCGAGGCGGGGCTTGCCATGGCGGTCGCGCTTGGTATTTCCGGCATCATCGGCACATGGCTTGGCGGAAAAATGGCCGATGTTTTTGGCAAGCGTGACAAGCGGCATATTTTGACCATGCCCGCCATCGGCATGGCGATTGCCGCACCGATTTTATTTGCCGGATATTGGGCCGAAGATTGGCGGATTGCCGTCGCCCTGCTCATTCTGCCGACCATATTGAACTCGGCTTATTACGGCCCTGCTTATGGATGCGTCCAAGGCCTTGTCCGGCCAGAGGCGCGCGCCATTGCAGCATCGCTTGTCGTGTTTGGACAAAATCTCATCGGGCTTGGCATGGGCCCATTGTTGTTCGGTATGCTGTCCGATTGGCTGCAACCCATGGCCGGCGATGAAAGCGTCCGTTGGGTGCTGTATGGTGCAGCCTGGCTTGGGCTGATCCCCGCCTTCTTCTTCTGGCGCGCTAGCTTGCGGCTGAACGCAGAGCTGAAAAGCGGTTAATCCGCAAACGGATCGCGCACCAAAATCGTGTCTTCGCGCTGCGGAGACGTTGACACCAACGCAACGGGCGTTTCGATCAGTTCCTGAACGCGGGTGATATATTTAATCGCCTGTGCAGGAAGGTCAGCCCAGCTGCGCGCACCGGCGGTCGTTTCCTGCCAACCGGGCATTTCTTCGTAAATCGGCTCGACTGTGGCCTGCTCTGCGGCGTGCGCGGGCAGATAATCATATACCTTGCCATTCAGGCGGTAGCCTGTGCAGATTTTGATCGTGTCAAAACCGTCCAAGACATCCAATTTCGTCAGCGCAATTCCCGTGACACCCGACACCGCGCAGCTTTGACGCACGATTACGGCATCGAACCAACCGCAACGGCGTTTTCTACCCGTCACGGTTCCAAATTCATGCCCACGTTCGCCCAACCGCTGGCCCGTTTCATCTTCCAACTCGGTGGGGAAAGGCCCCGAACCAACCCGCGTGGTATATGCCTTCACAATGCCAAGGACAAAACCGGCGGCACTTGGTCCAAGACCAGAGCCAGCGGCCGCAGTGCCCGAAACCGTGTTTGATGATGTCACAAATGGATAGGTGCCATGGTCGACATCCAGCAAAACGCCCTGCGCGCCTTCAAACAATATCCGCGCGCCTGCCTTGCGCACTTGGTTCAACCGTTTCCACACAGGCTGCGCATATTCGAGAACGAATGGCGCAATTTCCTTCAGGTCAGCGATTAGGCGGGCACGGTCTACCGGCGGTTCGCCAAAACCTGCACGCAGCGCATCATGGTGCGCGCACAGGCGGTCCAATTGCGCATCAAGCGCATCCAAATGCGCAAGATCGCACACGCGAATGGCGCGGCGGCCGACCTTGTCTTCATAAGCAGGGCCAATACCGCGGCCCGTCGTGCCGATCTTGCCCGAACCGGCGGCGGCTTCACGCAAGCCATCCAAATCACGATGGATCGGCAAAATCAGCGCGCAATTGTCGGCAAGTGCGAAGTTTTCGGATGTAATCGAAACGCCCTGGCCACGCAGCTTCGTCATTTCGTCGCGCAACGCCCATGGGTCCAGAACAACGCCATTGCCGATAATCGACAGCGTGCCCGTTACGATACCCGACGGCAGCAGCGACAATTTATATATATTTTCGCCGACCACCAAAGTGTGCCCCGCATTATGTCCGCCCTGAAACCGGACCACTGCGTCGGCGCGTTCCGCCAACCAGTCGACAATCTTACCTTTTCCCTCGTCGCCCCACTGAGCGCCAATTACGGTTACATTTGCCATCAGATATTCCCTGTCAAAGCCAGATAGCTCTGGGGCCTTTTTCTGCGCAGGAGCTTTTTCCTGCGAAGGGATTCGCCATGTGCTCCGTTATGATTATGATGGCGCTGCGTCCACCCTAAAGCAACGTGCTGGACGATTTCAGACGATAACCGCCTGCCCGTTTGCCCATAAATGGGTGCAGCCCAGCACGGCGGCGCTGTCATTTTCGTCCAACGCAGCGACCGTAACCCAACCTTCGCTACGCAATTTCGCGCCGGTGGCAGCATCGGTGCCGAGCGGCAGGAACAGACGCTGCGCGGTGCTTTCTTGGGCCAAGTCAATCAACGGATCTGGATACAACGAAAATCCAGTTGCGGCTTCAGATGGGCCATCCGCGC